>NZ_DBPF01000095.1:0-5250 GCF_002299355.1 Catenibacterium sp. UBA627 | reverse complement strand
CTATTATTTTAATAATATATGCTTTTCATCCAGTGCTTCTTTAATACGCTCTAATGTTTCTTCATCAGGTGCTGTAATTGTATGCAAGTGAACACCATCTGTTAATAGAGAAAGAGGTGCGATATCATGATCCTTTACTGCAGACATGAACTTAGATACATCATAACGTGAATATATATGAAGATTTCCTTTGATTTCTCCATAAAGAGGATGTTCTACTATTACATCTTCAACCTTACCACCTAAATCTACAATAGTATTTAATTCTTCTTCTAATTGATCATTATTATGCTTTACTGCAATTGTATAATGATTACTTCTATTTGTTTCTAATATATATCCTCTAGGTGTTGCAGTAATATCTTCTCCCGATGCTCTTAGTAATGCAACATCTCCTACAATAATCTGTCTAGAAACACCTAATTCTTTCGCAATTTTACTTGCTGAAACAGGTTTATCACTACTACTTATTATTTCCATTATTCTTGTTTTTCTATCCATATACATCACCTTTTCGACCATTATAGAAGAATTTTTCAGGGAACTCAATGGTCTTTTCTTTACATATCCTATATAATAAATGATATGGAAAATATCGCAAAAAAATCAAATACAGAATTTATATTAAATACATTTAACTTAAAGCCTTCTAAGAAATATGGACAGAACTTCTTAGTAGATCCAGGTATTATTCAAAGTATCGCAGATCATGCTTCGCTGGATAAGGAGACAGCAGTTATTGAAATAGGACCTGGTATAGGTGCTCTTACAGAACAGCTCTCTAATAAAGCTGGTAAAATATTATGCTTTGAAATAGATGAACGTTTAAAGGAAGTATTATCATTCTCTTTAGAAGGACATGATAATGTGGAAATCATCTTCCAGGACTTTATGAAAGCTGATTTAGAAGAAGCATGTAATAAACTAAAGGACTATAAGGATATCTGTGTTGTCACAAATCTTCCTTATTATATTACTTCTAAAATCATCACAAAGATTGTATCTTCTTCTACACCTATTAATCGTTTAGTCGCTATGGTACAAAAGGAAGTCGCACTAAAACTCTGTTCTGAAGAAAAGAGTCCTTTAAAGATGATGATTGATTATGTAGGAGATGTTCAATATGAATTGAATGTGCCTAGACATGTATTCATGCCAGCACCTCATGTAGATAGTGCTGTTATTTCTATTCATAAAGAACGTGTTATATCACAGGAATTGATTGATCTTATTGAGGCAAGTTATACCGCAAAAAGAAAAACACTCTATAATAACTTAAAGTCTTTATATCATGATCAAACAAAAGAATTATTAGAATCATGTGGTATTCCTGTTAATAAACGTGCTGAGGAATTAAACATTGATGACTATATAAGAATACTAGAAAGGGGTCATACACTATGAAGATTCGTGCTTATGCGAAAATAAACCTTGCATTAGATGTAGTAAGTGAAAGAGAAGATGGATATCATGAATTAAATATGATTATGGCTCCTATTGGTCTTCATGATTTGATTCTTATTGATCCTATTGAAAAAGGTATAGAAATTACTACAAACACATACCGTGTACCTACTGATGAACGTAACATTATGTATAAGGTAGCAGATGCATTAATCAAGAAGTTTGATATCCAAAGTGGTGTAAGAATCCACTGTTATAAGCATATTCCCTCTCAAGCTGGAATGGGTGGAGGAAGTGCCGATGGTGCTGCCATCTTCCGTGCAATGAACAGTTTATTCCATTTACGTATGTCTTATCAGGATATGTGTGAAATGGGTAAAGAGATTGGTGCAGATATTCCATTTTGTGTATGGAATCGTATTGCGGTTGTAGGTGGTATTGGTGAAAATCTACATTTTATTGATCGTTCACGTTTTAATTGTCATTTATTGATTGTAAAACCTAAGAAAGGTGTTTCTACAAAGAAATGTTTTGATGATTTAGATATAGAAACTGCTGTTCATCCAGATATTGATTTAATGAAGCATGCAATTGAAAAGAATGATTATCAGGGTGTTGTAGATTGTTTAGGTAATACTTTAGAAGCTCCTTCTATTAAGATGGTACAGGATATCCAGTCTATTAAGGATGATATGATGAACTTTGGTTTTGATGGTGCTCTTATGTCAGGTAGTGGTTCATCTGTTTTTGGTATGACTCAAGATCCTGAATTAATTGATAAAGTGCTTCCATATTTTAAAAAGAAATATAGTTTTGCAATAAAAACACAGATTTACTATCCAGAGAAAAGGAAAAAGGGATAACTTGCGCCTTTTCTCTTTTATTTTGAATTGAATTTTGCTAGAATGTAAGGGAAAAAAAGGAGATATGTCGATGAAAGTTTATGCAGTTGTCTTAGCTGCGGGTAAAGGTACTCGTATGAAGTCAGATGCACCTAAGGTTGTTCATGAAGTTTTATATAAACCAATGATCAATCATGTGGTGGATGAATTAAAGAAGTTAGATATCGCAGAAACAGTCGTTGTTGTTGGACATGGGGCTGACCAGGTCAAGGCTTTGTTAGATAACGACGTCACTACTGTCTTACAGGAAGAGCAGAAAGGCTCTGGACATGCTGTCATGATGGCAGAAAGTGTTCTAGGGGATAAAGAAGGAATCACTCTTGTATTAAATGGTGATGCACCTTTAATTACTGCAGAGACATTACAGGGACTTATTGATTATCATATGAATGGTAAGAATAGTGGTACTGTAATGACATGTGATTGTGACTTGTCACTTCCATTTGGTCGTATTATTAAGGAAGATGGCCAGGTAACAGGAATTGTAGAATTCAAAGACTTACAGGAATCTCAGATGGATATCACTGAGATGAACGTAGGTGAATACTGTTTTGATAACAAATCAATGTTTGAAGCTTTAAAGAAAGTAACAAACAACAATGCTCAGGGTGAGTATTATATTACAGATTTAATTGGAATCATGAATGAAGAAGGCAAGAAGGTTGATG
This sequence comes from Catenibacterium sp. UBA627, assembly GCF_002299355.1. Classification (NCBI taxonomy): domain Bacteria; kingdom Bacillati; phylum Bacillota; class Erysipelotrichia; order Erysipelotrichales; family Coprobacillaceae; genus Catenibacterium; species Catenibacterium sp. UBA627. The sequence goes on along the minus strand of NZ_DBPF01000095.1, from coordinate 2,276 downwards.
GCTATAAGATTCAGGATTTCAGTGAAGTAGGAGGCATTAATGACCGTGTTCAGCTTGCTGAAGCAACTAAGTTACTTCAGAAGAGAGTAAATAAGAACTGGTTATTAAATGGCGTAACTATTGTAGATACTGATAACACATATATTGGTACTGATGTTGTGATTGGTAAAGATACAATCATTGAACCAGGTTGTATTATCAAGGGACATACTACTATAGGGGCACACTGTCATATTGGTCCTTATTGTGAATTTACAGATGTAGATATTAAGGATAATGTGGAAATCAAGTTCTCAGTATTAAGCGATTCTGTTGTAGAAAGTGGTACTGATATTGGTCCTTATGCAAGACTAAGAACTAATTGTCATATTAGAGAGAATGTACACATTGGTAACTTTGTGGAAATGAAGAAAGCTGATTTTGGTAAGGGAAGCAAGTCTGCTCATCTTACTTATATCGGTGATGCTAAAGTAGGCGATGGCGTTAATATTGGTTGTGGTACTATCACAAGCAATTATGACGGTAAGAATAAGTCAATGACTGTTATTGGAAACAATGCATTTATTGGATGTAATTCAAATTTAGTTGCACCAGTGACTGTTGGTGAAGGCGCATTTGTTGCGGCTGGATCTACTGTAACAGAAAATGTAGAAGATGGTGCAATGTCTATCGCACGTGCTAGACAGGTGAATAAACCTGGCTATGCAAAGGTTTTAGAAGAAAAACGTATGAAGATTTATAACGAAAGAAACAAGAAATAAAAAAAGGGGACACATATGAGAAACAAAATTACAGTATTTTCTTTATCTTCAAGCAAGAAATTAGCTCAGGATATCGCAAGCATTTTAGGTACTAAGGTTGGAGACTGCAAAGTTCATCACTTCGCAGATGGTGAAATCTTATGTGAAATCGGTGAATCTGTTCGTGGTAAGGACGTATTCATTGTTCAGTCTACTTCTAATCCAGTAACTGAAAACTTAATGGAAATCTTAGTATTAACTGATGCTTTAAAACGTGCTTCTGCTCGTGAAATTACTGCAGTTATTCCATATTTCGGATATGCTAGACAGGATCGTAAAGCTAAACCTAGACAGCCAATCACTTCTAAGTTAGTTGCAGATTTATTAACTACAGCTGGTGTTAACCGTGTTGTAACTGTTGACTTACATGCAGCTCAGATCCAGGGATTCTTTGATATTCCAGTAGATGAAATGCAGGCTTTACCACTATTAATCAAATACTTCCGTAAGAAGAAGGTTCAGGATTTATGTGTTGTATCACCTGACCACGGAGGAGCTACTAGAGCTCGTAAGATGTCTGAAGCATTTGATTGTCCTATCGCTATCATCGATAAGAGAAGACCTAAACCAAACGTTGCTGAAGTTATGGGTATCATCGGTAATGTTGAAGGTAAGAACTGTATCTTAATTGATGATATGATTGATACAGCTGGTACTATTACAGCTGGTGTTGATATGTTAAAACAGAAAGGTGCTAAGGATGTATATATTGCATGTACTCACGGTGTACTTTCTGGACCTGCTATTGAAAGATTATCTACTTGTGCGGCAAAAGAAGTTGTTATTACTAACACTATCGAAATTCCACAAGAAAAGAAATTTGATAAACTTGTTTCTGTATCTGTTGCAGGATTACTTGCACATACAATTGAAAACATCGAAAACGATTTACCAGTTAGTGACGTATTCACTCAGTATGATTGTTAATGTAGAGGACTCATCACGAGTCCTTTTTTAGACTAAATATATGAAGTGAAAAAAATAAACTGCGCTAGTTTCTATATGTGACGACTTGATTATATTGAGGTTAAGTGTTAAACTTCATTTGAAGTCGAAAATCAAAATGCATCAAATGAAAAGGTAAGGATTGGCAGATCCTTACCTTTTCTAACTTTTATAGTGGTTTAACACTAGGCTAGTTATCGTTTGAAAAATTCGTCTAACCATTTGCAGATGTAGTAGGTAAGAACACCCACCATGACGGTTATGAAAAAGTCGAACATCAAACTATAAGCATATGAAAATGAAGTGAAATAATTACTTATATCATTTTTATGTTACTATGACTTATATCGTTTTTATGCTACGACGACTTGACTATGAAGTGGTTAAGTGTTAAACTTCAACTGAATTCAAAAAACAAACTGCATCAAACGAAAAGGTAAGGATCCACCAATCCTTACCTTTTCTAACTTTTAGAGTGGGTTAACACTAGGCTAGTTATCGTTTGAAAAATTCGTCTAACTATTTGCAAAT
>NZ_DBPF01000019.1:3620-8985 GCF_002299355.1 Catenibacterium sp. UBA627 | reverse complement strand
CTTTTTGTAACTGTACATAATAAAATGAATATACTATAATATTTTTGAAATGAGGTGACTGCATATGAAGACAAAAAAGGAGCTTCCAGAATGTCCTGTCGCAACATCAGTGTCTTTAATTGGTGGTAAATGGAAGCTATTAATAATAAGAAATTTAAAAAGTCGTCCATGGAGATTCAACGAACTTCAGAGAGATTTAGATGGAATTTCTCAAAAAGTACTAACTGATAGTCTGAGGCAGATGATAGATGATGGCCTTGTTTATAGAAATGATTATCATGAGAATCCACCAAGAGTTGATTATGGACTGACTGATCTTGGAAAAGAGATGATGCCGATTATTGATGCATTGGCAGATTTCGGAAATTATTATAAAACAATTGTTGATTAAGCCTAAGACTCCTTATCACTGAATTTAGTTCGAGTGATGAGGAGTTTTTTTACACTTATCTTTAAATATTGACCTACATTTTTATTTTATCCTTCACAAACGCTTTTTCTCTTTCCTTTTTTACATATAACAGCAAAAAAAGTGTTACAAATAATATGAATTGTTTTCAAGTCAATGAACTAAAAAGAACAGATCTACACAAAGCTTATTGTGAAATAGACTGGGAATGGTAGTCGGATTGACTGGGTATGAGAAGAAAATCAAAAAAGAGACTATCATTTGCGATAAGTCTCTCTTTGTTTCTTTCTTCAAAAGATGAAAATTAATTAGGGCTATATACCTTTTTTAGGAAAAATCACAGAATTATTTTCATATTTTGCTTCAAAAGTTGCCTGGATAGAAAGCTTCATAAATAGTTTTCTGTCTACATCGCTGACCATAACCGATGTATGAGCCTGACATCCTTTTAGATTAGGAAGCTGTTCCAATGCTTTCTGAGCATTTGGATCAGAAGCTGCGCTAACAGATAATGCAATCAATACTTCGTCCATATGCAAACGTGGGTTTTTACTTCCAAGATACTGTGTTTTTAAAGTCTGGATTGGTTCAATTGCTGCAGGTGAGATGACTGGCTGACTGTGTGGAATACCAGCAAGCTCTTTGAGTGCATTTAAAAGGAGTGCTGCGCAAGGACCAAGGAGGTCTGTAGTCTTACCTGTGATCATGCGGCCGTCTGCAAGCTCTAATGCAGCAGCAGGAGCTTCTGTTTCTTCTGCACGAGAAAGAGCCATGTCAACAACTGGACGATCGTGGACCGTAATACCAGCCTGGTTCATAAGCATCTCGATTTTATATACTTCTTCTTCGGAACATTCGCCAGCAAGAGCGCGTCTTCTTGCATCGTAGTAGCGACGGATGATTTCCTGACAAGAAGCATCCCTACATGCGGCATCATCACAGATACAATTTCCGGCCATGTTAACTCCCATGTCTGTAGGAGACTTATAAGGGCTTTGTCCATAAATGCGCTGGAACATTGCATTGAGTACTGGGAAGATTTCTACATCACGGTTATAGTTGACTGTAGTCTTTCCGTAAGCTTCTAGGTGGAAAGGATCAATCATATTTACATCATTCAGGTCTGCAGTTGCAGCTTCATATGCAAGGTTAACTGGGTGCTTCACTGGGATATTCCAAATCGGAAATGTTTCGAATTTAGCATAGCCGGCGCAGATGCCTCTTTTATGCTCATGGTAGAGCTGGGAAAGACAGACTGCCATTTTACCACTTCCAGGTCCAGGTGCAGTAACAACAATGAGTGGACGAGATGTTTCGATAAACTCATTCTTTCCATAACCTTCATCACTGACAATATGTGGAATATTAGAAGGGTAGCCTTCAATCGGATAATGAAGATATACCTTAATGCCAAGCTTCTCTAATTTGGTTTTAAATAAGGAAGCGCTCTGCTGTCCGCTGTACTTTGTAATAACGACACTTCCCACAAACAGATCATGTTCTTCAAAAATAGACATCAAACGAAGGACATCTACATCATAAGTGATGCCAAGATCTCCACGTACTTTATTCTTTTCGATATCTTCTGCACTGATAACAATCACAATCTCGGCCTGGTCGCTAAGCTGCATTAACATGCGCATCTTAGAATCCGGCTGAAATCCTGGCAGTACACGAGATGCATGGAAGTCATCAAATAATTTTCCACCAAACTCTAGGTAGAGCTTGTTGTCAAATTGAGCAATGCGTTCGCGAATATGAGCAGACTGCATCTGTAAATATTTTTCATTATCAAATCCTATGTTCATCATTCTATCCTCTTTCCTATAATCTTATGTTTAAACAGTTCATTCTATATTGAACCTACATTTAAAACTACCGTCTAACAATATACTACGGAATATGGGAAGTTTACAATCTTTTTATAATCTTTTTTGTGCTACTTGTTTAATACTAAAATTGTATTTGAATCTCAAAAAACCACAGGTTGTAATTATACTCCTGCCTATAATCTGATATGAAAATGAGAAGCACAAACTGCTTTTTACAATACTGAAACAATCATGCAAGAAGTATACACATTGTACAAAAAATGTTTATCTCATTGGTAAAGATGCATATTCAAAAAGAGAATATTATCGCTTTTGTATTATAAGTATTGATAGTCCAGCAATATATGATTTAAAATATAAATAGTTGCATATTAAGCGTAATGATTATAGAAGAACGATGAGGTCATATTATGGAAAATACTATAAAAACAAATAACGATGAAATAAAAGTAAGAGACGAATCAGGAAGTATATCTGAAGTAACAGAAGAACTTCTATTAGATGCAAGATCATCTCTTGAAAACAAGAAAACTATAAGTGTTCCTATTGGGAAACTATCATCTTTAGGTGCAGGTGTTTCTTCACTTATTCCTGCACTGCATACAGTTACGACAACTACTACTTTTTCAACTGATAAATTATATAGAATCGCAAATCAAGCAACGGGAGATACCTTGAAAATGGCTAAGGATGGAACTGCCTGGGGTGCTATGAAGACACAGGCAGGAAAATCTAAAATGGCTAAATTAGCTGAAGCGGGTCCTCTTTCTGCTACATCTCAAGCTGTAGTTCCAATAGATCCTGCTACTATGATGATGGCAGTCGCTTTATATTCTATTGAGAAAGAACTTGGAGAGATTGCGAAAACACAAAAACAAATATTGTCGTTTATGGAATTCCAAGATGAGGCAGATATTGAAGGTGATCTTGAAACAGTCAATGAACTTCTTACTAATTATAAGTACAACTGGGATAATGAAATGTATGTTTCAAATAGTCATAAGATGGTTATGGATATAAAAAGAACTGCGAGAAGTCATATGCTATCACATCAAAAACAGATAACTGAATGTCTTTCTTCAAAGAAACTATTAGTAGGACAAGAACAAGTCAAAGAATCTTTATATGACTTAGAGAAAAAATTTAAGTATTATAGACTTTCTTTATACACATATTCACTATCATCTATGATGGAAATCATGCTTGGTGGTAATTATAAAGAAGAGTATATTGCAGGTATTAGAGATGAGATTACAGAACTTTCAGAAAAATATAGAAGTCTATTTAACGAAAGCTCACTTTATATTGAAAAACTTGGAGATAATTCTGTTGAATTTAATGTCGTAAATGGCTTAGGTATAGCAGGAAAAGCAGTTGGTAAAATGATTGGTAGCATCCCATTTATTAGCGAAGGACCTGTAGATGAATTGCTTCAAGAGGGTGGAAGCCAGTTAAAGAAAACTGCCAAAGAAATGAAGATGGATGCTGTTCATCAATTTTCATCATTAAGTAATTCAGGTACACATGTATTTGTTGATAAAATGGAAGATATGATTCAGATTTATAATCATACTGAAGAAATCTGTTTTGATGATAAAGAGATTCTTTTGGTTGTAAATTAAATAATCAAACAAAGACACCATTAGGGTGCTTTGATTATGAAGTATATACTAGATAAGTATAAAGAAATGATACAATTCAGGCTTTCTTTCAAGATTAACATGATATCACTTTGGTTTCTCTATATAATACTCATTGAGGTGAAAAAGTATGAAACTAATTAAAAACATTCAAGTCTATGCACCAGAAGACTTAGGTGTCAAAGACATATTGATTTCAGATTCTAAAATAGAAAAGATAGATGATCATATCACATATCCTTATTCTATTGAAACAATTGATGGGACAGGTTGTGTCCTTACACCAGGTCTTATTGATCGTCATGTACATATCACAGGTGGTGGGGGAGAAGCAGGCTTTATTTCTCGTGCTAGACCTATTGAAGTCAATGAAATACTAGATGCAGGTATTACTACTGTCATTGGATTATTAGGTACAGATGGCTATACAAGAAACACAAAAGAATTATTCGCTAAGGCAAAAGAATTGACTCAAAAAGGTGTCCATACCTATATTCTAACAGGAAGTTATACATATCCTACATATACGCTTACTGATTCAGTAGAAGATGATATTGTATTTATTGATAGTATTCTAGGTGTTAAGCTTGCATTAAGTGATCATAGATCAAGTCATATTATTGATGATGAACTTGTTCGTTTAGCTTCTCAAATCCGTACAGCAAGTCTTATTGCTGGAAAACAGGCTAATTTAACACTTCATATGGGTGATGAAAAACAAGGATTAACTCCTGTATTTCATGCATTAGAAAGAGCTGATATTCCTGTTTCGTTATTCCAGCCTACACACTGTAGTCGTAATCCAAACTTATTTAAAGATGCACTCAAGTTTGCTGAAATGGGTGGTACAGTTGACTTAACATGTGAAGGTGATGGCAAGACTCTAGAATTCATTAAACAGTTTAAGGATACTTCTAAAGTCACTATTTCTAGTGATGCACAAGGCTCATGGTCTACATATAATGAAGATGGATCTATAAAAGAAATTGGTATTACACCAGTCTCTAACTTAAAGAAAGAATTTATTTCTCTAAAGAATGCATTGGGATATGAAAAAGCTTTACCATTCTTTACTCAAAATGTTGCTCAAGTATTAGGCTTAAAAAATACAGGAGTTATTAAAGAAGGCTTTGATTGTGATTTAGTTGTATGGAAAGATGATGAAATCAAGCATATCATCACAAAGAAAGATTAATACTAGATAAAGGTTCTGATTTTGATAAATATCATTCAGAACCTTTTCATTTCTAAGAAATACTTAGAGGATACCATACTAATATAAAGAAATATGTTATATTCAGTCACTTATCAAGATGGTTATATTTAATCTGACTATTCTTATAAATACAGATGGTACCTCACACAATTGTGAATCATCCTTTTATGTCATGAAGTAAGATGAATTTCACCTTCTTATAGTATAATAAGAGTTCAATATAAGATGCTGAATGTATGGCTTTTTCTGATATGCTATAATATAAAAG
>NZ_DBPF01000019.1:0-3563 GCF_002299355.1 Catenibacterium sp. UBA627 | reverse complement strand
AGTAATTACCAAGGCGGATTACTTTGTAAATCAGCCTTTTATGTTATAATGGATTTGAAAGGATGAGACATATGAATAATATAAAAGAGAGAATCAAGATATTCTCAGGTGCGAAGTTAAAATATATTGCATTTGCCTCAATGCTGATTGATCATTTCAATAAAGCTATTATCTATCCTAATCTGGATGGTGGTATTTTAAATAGAATAAGTGATCTATTTGATATTTTAGGAAGAATTGCTTTTCCAATATTTATCTTTCTTCTTATAGAAGGATACTTTCATACAAGAAACAAATATTAATACTTAGGAACTCTTCTTCTATTTGGTATCATCTCTGAAGTCCCATTTGATATGTGTACATCAGCTGTGTTCTTTGAACCCAACTGAAACAATATTATGTTTACACTGTCATTTGTACTTGCCATTATATGGATTATAGATGTATTAAAAGAGAAACTGAATAAACCATTATGGTATGTTGTATCCATCCTCATTGTCGCAGTTATGTGTTTTGTAGCTATGAATCTGGGATTAGATTATGAACATCATGCCGTACTTATTGGATATTTCATGTATATATTTCATGATAAATATATCTATTCTATACCATTTTGTTATGCGTCAATGTTTAAGGAACCCTGGGCATTACTTGGATTTGGTTTAAATCTCACTTATAACGGAGAAAGAGGGAGACAAAATAAGTTATTCAACTATTTCTTCTATCCAGTACATTTGCTTATTTTAGGAATAATAAGAATGACTTTTCATATTTAGATACATCATCTAAAGTTCATAATAATTGTGTAGTATTAAATTATACAAAAAATATACTTGAAACGAGGTAAATACATATGATTATTGAAACACTCTTATCAAAAAGAGATCAATTACCCCTAGAACTCGCTATTATTGAACCAGAAGAAGAGGCTATCGGTATTATTCAGTTAATACATGGTATGTCTGAACATAAAGAACGCTATTATGACTTTATGAATTATTTATCACAACAAGGCTATATTTGTGCTATTCATGATCATAGAGGACATGGTGCAAGTGTAAAAGATACATCACATTTAGGATATTTCTATACAAACGATATAACATATATTGTAGATGATGCTTATCTAGTTACAGAATATTTGAAAAATAGATATCCTACATTAAATATCTCTATATTTAGTCATAGTATGGGTACATTGGTTTCTAGAAACTATCTAAAAAAATATGAAAAGCATATTGAAAAGATTGTATTGTGTGGTCCACCTACAGAAAATAAGCTTGTTGATGTAGCATTATTTGCAGGAAAACTTACAGGATTATTTTATAAAGAACATAAACCTAATAAGATTCTGAATAAATTATCTGTAGGATACTACAACAAAGGCTATACAACTGAAAATGAATGGATCTGTTCTAACTTACAGACTGTGTATGAATATAACACCGATCCTCTATGTGGGTTTACTTTTACTACAAGTGGCTTTATGAATCTTTTCCAGTTATTAAAATCGGCTTTCATCAAAGAAGATTGGAATCCACAAAACAGTTCTTTACCTATATTCTTAATTGCAGGTGTTGATGATCCAGTCATTCAAGGAAAAAAGAAATTTAATGAATTAGAAGAGTTTTTGAAAGAAGTAGGTTATGAAAATATCAAGAGTAAACTGTACAAAGATAAAAGACATGAACTACTCAATGAAACAAATAAAGAAATAGTATATAAAGATGTTCTAGACTTTTTCTATGCTAATTAATACAGGAGGTAATATATGGCTTTTGATTTTAAGAAAGAATATAAAGAATTCTACATGCCTAAAAATAAACCCATGATAGTCACTGTTCCCCGTGCTAACTATATTGCGGTAAGAGGACAAGGGGATCCAAACGAGGAAGGTGGGGATTATCAGAAGGCTATTAGTGTACTATATGCAGTCGCTTATACACTTAAGATGAGCTACAAAACAGATTATAAGATAGAAGGATTCTTTGAATATGTGGTTCCTCCACTAGAAGGTTTCTGGTGGCAGGATGGTATTGAAGGTATAGATTATGATGATAAATCTACTTTTAATTGGATTTCTGTCATTCGTTTACCAGACTTTATTACTAGAAAAGATTTTGAATGGGCAGTAGAAACTGCATCTATTAAGAAAAAGATAGATTGTTCTTGTGCAGAATTTCTTACTATAGAGGAGGGATTATGTGTACAGATGATGCATATTGGTCCTTTTGATGATGAACCGGTTTCTGTTGCACTTATGGATAAATATCTAGAAGAAAATGGATATATCAATGATCTTTCAAAAGAAAGATTACATCATGAAATATATCTTTCTGATGCAAGAAGAGTCGCACCAGAAAAATGGAAAACAGTTATTAGACATCCCATCAAGAAAGGAGTTAGACATGAATGAAAAAATAGGAGAAGTTTTCTCTATCACAAAAGATAACGAGCCTATACAAGGCTGTACCACTTCTAAAGCAGTAAATGATACACTCACTTATTTCTCACTCGCACGAAATACAGACATAAGTGCTGAAATATATCCTTACTATAAGATGATTTATGTCTTGAAAGGTCAGTTGGAAGTCTATGGAAATAATGGCTATACTAAAGTAGTCAAAGCAAATGAAAGTTTTATTACATTCACTGATATGCCTATGGGTATAAGAACTAAAGATGGTGTCATATATACAGAAACATTAATAAGGAGGATAGATTATATGAACGAAATGATTAAACCAGGAGAAGTATTTAAACTTGCAGAACTATTACCTTATTCAGAAGGTAAGATTATCAATATGGATATTGTACATAATGATAAGATGAAATTTGTAGTAATGGCATTTGATGAAGGAACTGGACTTACTGAACATGCAGCACCAGGAGAAGCTATCATCTTCGCATTAGATGGCGAAGGTATCATCAGTTATGAGGGTAAAGACCATGTCATTAAAGCAGGAGAAAACTTCTGTTTTGCGAAGGGTGGCATGCACGCAGTCAAAGCATCTAAACGTTTCAAGATGGCATTACTTCTTACATTAGAACAATGAAGATATTACCTAGAACGAGATTCAATTGTAGTCTCGTTTTTTACTTTTTCATATTTCTTGAAATAGTTTCATTTAGTATGGAACTTTGGAATAGAAGCATTACCTTATTCTTACTTGATAGGCTGGATTGCCATGTTATTAGTGGAAGCACCTCTCATGATTCGTATATATAAGAAAAAATAGAAATAATTAGGGTGATAGGGTAATCCTGTCGCTTTTACTATATAATGGAGTAAAGGAGGAGATTTTTATGTCAATACAAGAAAAAGCTGAATTAATTATCAAGGATATAAAGAAAGAAAAAGGAAATAACCCTATACAGATATTTAAAAGAATTGCAGATCATGATTATATCAATATTCATGGACCAGAACATCATATTTTAGATGGAGCATGTTTACTCGTTGCATTTAAAAATGCAGGCGGTGAAATTGATTTAGATGATGCATTAAATAAAATTATGATAGAAGGATTGAGAATGCCTGGTGCTATGTGTGGTTTATGGGG
>NZ_DBPF01000153.1:14830-15042 GCF_002299355.1 Catenibacterium sp. UBA627 | reverse complement strand
CAGACAGAAGGCATTAGCACGCAAGCGCAACAATAGAATAAATGACTACATGAACAAGACTGCACGCAAAGTGATTGATTACTGTATCAATCATGATATTGGAACTCTTATTGTGGGCTATAATAAAACATTTCAGAAGGATTCCAACATAGGCAAAAGAAACAATCAGACTTTCGTCAATATTCCATATGGAAAGCTGAGAGACAAGCTTG
>NZ_DBPF01000153.1:14623-14754 GCF_002299355.1 Catenibacterium sp. UBA627 | reverse complement strand
TCAAAGGCAAGCTTCTGGGATAAGGATGTCATACCAGTCTATAAGAGTGATGATACTAAAGAATACCATTTTAGTGGAAAGAGAATACATAGAGGTCAGTACAGAACGGCGAGTGGACAAGTTCTGAATGC
>NZ_DBPF01000153.1:1229-14581 GCF_002299355.1 Catenibacterium sp. UBA627 | reverse complement strand
AAAGTAGCGTTGTGGATGTAAATATCCTATACAGTAGAGGCGAAGTGGACACGCCTATAAGAATAAGGATTGCCTAGCTTATAGGTGGAAACTTAAATATCATACTTCTTAAATGGATGCGCAAACATCTAAAAAAAATCCGACTTAATTAAAATTAAGTCGGATTGGCTCACAAAGTTATCATGAAAGAAATAAGTGGCAATGTGACTAAAGAAAATGCAGTAGATACAAAAATAAGCTTAGAAGCGAATTCTGGGTTCTTATCATACTTATTTGCCAGCATTGCACATGTACTTGGTGCAGGCATCGCAGCCAATACTACTGAGACACCAATACCGATATGATCAAGTGCAGTCCATCTTAAACATAGATAAGTAATCACTGGAATCATAATTAAACGAATAAAAGAATAATAAATACATTCCTTATCCAATATCTCTCTAGGTTCTACATCACTTAATATACTTCCTATCACAATCATACTTAATGCGGTATTACATCCTCCTATAGAACTCATAGTTGTTGTCACAAAAGAAGGTAGTGTATACCCTAATGAATACATGATCATAAATACTATACCAAAATAAATCCCAATAAGACATGGATGTAAAGCAACTTTCTTCACCATTGTCTTAAAATCAGCTTTTGTATAATGGGACAAACCATAACTCCACATAAATATTCTTTGTGGTATTAAATAAATACAAGCATAAAGTAATCCCATATCACCATATAACCCTTGCGCAAATGGCATACCCATAAAACCTGCATTAGATACCATAGTCGCATACTGTAAGTTGATCTTCTTTGTTTCTTCCTGATTATTATAAGCAGTCTTATTAATAATAAAATAAAGCCCCTGTATACCAATAGAGACTAAAAATACAACAAGAGTCGTCTTCATAATACTTGGTGTGAGTTTAATTAAGAAACTCTTTGCAGTGGCCACAGGTAACACAAGGTTTAATACTAAATCAGTGACCTGTTTACGAGTCTGTTTATTAAATAATCCTAGTTTAGAAATAAGATAGCCTATTCCAACTAAAATAAATATTTCTACCTGTAAATCTAACATATAATAACTCCCCCTCTTTGAGGACTAATTATAGTATGAAAAAAAGAAGTTGTCATGTGACAACTTCTATTCTTCAGTCGTTTCTTCTTCCGATTCTTTATCTACCACTGTAATACTTGAAACAGAAGCACCTTCACCTACTTTAATAAGTCTTACACCCTGTGTAGCTCTTCCAGCACTCTTTACCTGTTCCATTGGTAATCTGATAATAATACCTTCATTCGTAATGATCATTAAGTCTTCATTGCCTTCTACAGCTTTAATGCTGACTAATTCACCATTCTTCTCAGTAATATTAACAGTCTTAACACCTTTACCACCACGTTTAGATAAACGATATTCTTCTAATGGTGACATCTTACCATAACCCTTTTCAGTTATGATTAAGATATTTTGTCCTTCAGTATTTGTAGTCACACCAATAATATGACTATCATCTACATTCATACCCTTAACACCACTTGCAGAACGTCCCATTGGTCTCACATCATTTTCATCAAAACGAATAGCCTTACCATTGGCGGCTGCAAGAAGAATTTCACTCTTACCATTAGTTAACTTAACATCAACTAATTCATCACCCTCACGTAATGTGAGTGCAAGTTTACCAGACTGTCTGATATTTTCGAATTCAGGTAATCCAGTTCTCTTTACTAAACCATCCTTAGTTACAAAGAATAAGAAATGTGATTCATCTACTTCAGAAGGTGTAATAGAGATCATAGTCTTTACCTGTTCATCCTTATCCATATTCAATAAGTTGATAATAGGAAGACCCTTTGCCTGTCTACCAAATTCAGGAATATTATATCCCTTCATTCGGTATACCTTACCAAAGTTAGTAAAGATCAATAAATCATCATGAGTAGACATATTCATTAATGAATCTACAACATCATCATTATTTGTACTCATACCCTTGATACCTTTACCACCTCTATTTTGAGCTTTATAAGTATCAATAGGCATACGTTTTACATAACCATTATTCGTTAAAGAAATAACTACATCTTCTTCAGGAATTAAATCTTCATCTTCAATATCAAATGAACCCTGAATGATTTCAGTTCTTCTCTTATCACCATACTTCGCTTTGATTTCAAGAAGTTCCTGATCAATAATCGCAATAATTCTTTCTTTATTCGCAAGAATATCTTTTAAATCTGCAATTGTTTCTAATAATGTATTTAATTCATTCTCAATCTTTTCTCTTTCCAATCCAGCTAGTCTTTGTAACTGCATTTCACGGATAGCCTTTGCCTGTCTTTCAGACATATCAAATTCATCCATTAATCTCTGCTGAATAATTTCTGTTGTACGAGAACTTCTAATTAAATTAATAATCGCATCAATCTGATCAATAGCACGCTTTAAACCATCTAAGATATGAGCACGATCTTCTGCCTTCTTTAAATCAAATAATGTTCTTCTACGAATAACATCTTCCTGATGTTCTAAGTAAACATTAATCATTTCTTTTAAAGACAATGTCTTAGGTTCACCATTCACTAAGGCAATATTGTTGACACCAAAAGTAGTCTGTAATGCAGTTAACTTGTATAACTGATTTAAAATAACTTCTGGCTGTACATCTCTTCTTAACTCAATAACAATACGAATACCTTCACGGTCAGATTCATCTCTTAATTCTGTAATACCATCGATATTCTTTTCTTTGACATGAGCTGCAATCTTTTCAATTAAGCGTGCCTTATTGACCATATATGGTAGTTCAGTCACGATGATTGCTTTTTTATTGCTACCGATATCTTCAATATCAGTCTTTGCTCTCATAACAATAAGACCATTCCCTGTCTCATAGGCTTTCTTAATAGCCCCACGGCCTAAAATATAAGCACCTGTAGGGAAATCAGGGCCAGGGATATAATTATCCATCAACTCTGTAATTGTAATATCAGGGTTCTTAGAAACAGCGAGAATCGCATCAACCACTTCACCTAAGTTATGTGAAGGAATATTTGTTGCCATACCTACCGCAATACCAGTAGACCCATTAATCAATAAATTTGGAATACGAGAAGGAAGCACATTAGGTTCCTTTTCTTCACCATCATAGTTAGGGACAAAATCAACAGTATCCTTGTTGATATCTCTGACCATTTCCATCGCAATCTTAGACATTCTTGATTCTGTATAACGCATTGCGGCAGCGCCATCACCATCAATAGAACCAAAGTTACCATGTCCATCTACTAACATATATCTATATGAGAAATCCTGTGCCATACGTACAAGGGCTTCATAAATAGAACTATCACCATGTGGGTGATATTTCCCCATTACTTCCCCAACAATACGGGCAGACTTCTTATAAGGCTTATCACTATAACAGCCTAATTCATTCATACCATGAATAATACGTCGCTGTACTGGCTTTAAACCATCTTTCGCATCAGGAAGAGCTCTAGCCACAATAACACTCATCGCATATTCCATGAATGATTTCTTCATTTCACCTGTTAACTGTATATCTTTAATACCTCTTTGTTCCATGACTATCTCCTTCCTTAAATATCAAGATTTTCTACATACTTCGCATTTTCTCTAATGAAATCTCTTCTAGGTTCAACACGTTCACCCATCAACATATCAAATAGCTGATCAGCCTGCATTGCATCATCTAACTGAATTCTATTTAATACACGATTTTCAGGATTCATAGTTGTTTCCCATAGCTGTTCTGGATTCATTTCACCTAGCCCTTTATAACGCTGAATTGTATATTTCGCATTAGGACCAAGTTCTTCTTTTAGTTTATCTAACTCATAATCACTATATAAATAATGATCATCCTTACCATGTCTTAATAAATAAAGAGGTGGCTGAGCAGCATAAACATAACCATTCTCAATTAAAGGTTTTAAATAACGATATAAGAAAGTAAGCATTAAGATTCTAATATGACCACCATCGACATCGGCATCGGTCATGATGACAATCTTATGATAACGTAGTTTATTGATATCAAACTCATCACCAATACCAGTACCAAATGCTGTAATCATAGATCTAATTTCCGCATTACCAAGAATTCTTTCTAAACGTGCTTTTTCAACATTCAAGATCTTACCTCTTAAAGGAAGAATAGCCTGAATCTTTCTATCTCTACCAGATTTCGCACTACCTCCGGCAGAGTCCCCTTCGACGATGAATATTTCACATTCACTTGGATCCTTAGAAGAACAGTCTGCAAGCTTACCAGGAAGATTAGAGACATCTAAAGCTGTCTTTCTTCTAGTCATTTCTCTTGCACGCTTCGCTGCCATTCTTGCCTTAGAAGCCAATGTAACTTTATCCATGATAATCTTTGCAGTATCAGGATTTTCTAATAAGAACTTATCTAATGCATTCGCAAGAATAGTAGATACAATCTTTCTTACTTCTGCATTACCTAATTTAGTCTTTGTCTGTCCTTCATACTGAGGATCAGGATGCTTAACTGATACAATCGCAGTTAAACCTTCACGACAGTCATCACCACTTAAAGACTCATCTTTATCCTTTAAGAAGTTATGACCCTTTGCATAGTTATTAATAACACGTGTTAAAGCTAAACGGAACCCTTCTTCATGTGTTCCACCTTCGTGTGTATTGATATTATTACAGAATGAATAGATATTTGGCTGATAACCATCATTGTACTGCATAGCTATTTCCACGGAAATATCATTTATTGTATCTTCACAATCAATAATACGATCATGTAGTGGTGTCTTATTCTTATTTAAGAAAGCCACATACTCTCTTAAACCACCTTCATAATGATATTCATCTACTTTTGCAGGATCTAATCTTTCATCCTCCAATACAAGCTTTAAGCCTTTATTTAAGAAAGCAAGTTCTCTTAATCTCTGACTTAATACACCATAATCATAAACTGTTGTTTCAGTAAAGATTTCAGGATCTGCCTTAAAAATTACAGTTGTTCCTGTTTCTTCCTGATCACAATCTCCTACAACCTTTAAAGAACCAACAGGCGTTCCACCATTTTCAAAACGTTGATAGTAAATATGTCCTTCACGGTGAACATAAACTTCTAGCCATTCACTCAAGGCATTTACGACAGAGGCACCTACACCATGTAGACCACCAGAGACCTTATAGCCTCCTCCACCGAATTTTCCACCGGCATGTAAAACAGTAAAAATAGTTTCAATTGTATTCTTACCTGTCTTCACATTCATACCAGTAGGCATACCACGACCATTATCAATGACCTTTACAACATCACCCGGTAATAATACAACTCTGATCTTATTACAGAAGCCTGCGAGTGCTTCATCGATAGAGTTATCCACTATTTCCCATACAAGATGATGTAAACCTCTTGCAGACGTTGTCCCGATATACATACCAGGTCTCTTTCTAACGGCTTCTAACCCTTCTAAGACTTGAATATCGGATTCATCATAATGCTCTACTTTTTCTTCCATTTACTTATCCTCCTTCAACGTTCCTTTCTCTATTCTTAAAACCAAAGCATCATCTAGTGAATGATGATAACCTAAATCAAAATGCGTTGTTGTAATGAATGTCTGTACTTTATGATCAATCAGATTCAAAAGCTTCATCTTTCTCTCTTCATCTAATTCACTCAATACATCATCTAACAACAAGACAGGATACTCACCTATCTGCATCTTCACTATTTCTACTAACGCAATCTTCATCGATAAGATGATAGAACGCTGCTGCCCCTGGGATGCAAACATACCTGCATCATTCTCATCTAAAAAGATTTTTAAATCATCCTTATGAACACCATCCACGGTAGTTCCTTGGAATATATCTCGCTTATAATTCTTTTTATATTTATCAAGAATACCCTCTTTTGAAATATCCTTGAAATGCGTATGATATCTCAAAACAAGCTTTTCTTTACCAGAAATATAGGCATACATCTGCCCACTGATCTCATTCAATAACTCTATGAACTTCATACGTCTTTGAATCAGATCTTCTTCTAATTCTGCCATCTCCTCACTCAGTACCTCTAGATACATATCAGGTTCCTTATGTCCATCATGAACCATCTTTAAGTACTTATTTCTTTCCTTCATCAATTTATTATATTTATTCAAGTTAAACATATAGATTGGTGAAATCTTAGAAATCTCAGTATCTATCAAAGTTCGTCTCATTTTAGGAGACCCTTTTATCAACTGCAGATCCTGAGGAGTAAATAAGATCACATTAAAATAACCCAGATAATCACTTGTCTTACTCACAGCCTTATCATTAATAAAAGCCTTCTTGCCTTCTTTAGACACAACAACCTTTAAATCATAAGGACGTGTACCATTTACAACATGACCTGACACACGTGTATAAGACTGATCAAACATGATCATTTCATCAAGCATACGGGACTTAAAGCTTCTTGTAGTAGACAAGAGATAAATTGCTTCAAGTATATTCGTTTTACCCTGTGCATTATCCCCAATGATAATATTAACCAGTGGATGAAAATGAAAGGTCTGCTTTTCATAATTACGAAATTGAATCAGATTAAGCGTTTTGATTTCCATGGATTACATACTGGCGACGATCTACTTCAAAAACATCACCATCTCTTAATTTCTTACCACGTCTACGGTCTACTTCTCCATTCACAAGAACATGACCTTCCTGAATCATAATCTTTGCTTCAATGCCACTCTGTGCTTCACCACATAACTTCATAGCCTGACCTAAAGTAATATATTCAGTATGTATTAAGACTTCTTTCATTTCATCACACATCCTTTGCGCTAATTTTGCTTTCTACATTATACCACAAAAACATAAAAAAAAGAAGTTTATAGCCCCTTTTTTCAAAGGAGAGATAAACTTCATTTTCTTAGTAATTTCAATTACAGGCGAAATTTTAACCAAATAAGAGAATAGACCTTTTAATTTACCTAGTAAGTTCTCACTGGAAGAACAACTTGGATGTTATCACTCTCATCTAATCCTGTAATCTGGAATGGTCTCATCTTTTCAGTAAAGCGCAACTGAATTGTTTCAGTTCCAATAGAACGAATCGCATCAGCTAAATACTTTGCACTAAATGAGATAGTCATTGGTTCACCCTTATAGAAAGCTTTTGTTAAGTTTTCTTCTACTGAACCGATTTCCTGTGAATAAGAAGAAAGAATGTTTTCATCAGGAGACATCGTTAATTTTACAATATTACTCTGTTCATCAGAAAGTAAAGAAGCACGGCTGATTGCACCAAGTAATGCGGAACTATTGATAGACATAGTATAAGACCCCTGATCTTCTACTAAACGTGATGTATTAGGATAAGTACCATCAATTAAACGAGTTAATACAAGATACTGACCAATCACAAATAATACTTTACGATCAGATACATAAAGATCAATCATTTCATCTTTTTCAATAATGTGAATAATCTGATTTAAAGACTTCTTAGGAATGACAATGTTAAACTGAATATCATCATCAATTGGCTGACTAACCTGAGCTAAACGATAACTGTCAGTCGCAATACATACAAGCTTGTGCTGGTCTACTTTGAAATTCACACCAGTAAGTACTGGTCTTGTTTCTTGTTCACTAGTCGCAAATAAAGTTTTTTCAATAATCTTCTTGAATTCATAAGACTTCATAGAGAAGTGCTTACCATTCTTATTTAAATCAATACGTGGGAAGTCAAAAGACTTAGAACCATTTAAATCAAATAAAGAACTTTCAGAAGTAATACGAGTTAAAGTACCATCTACAACCTGAATATGAACTGTTTCCCCATCAATCTTACGAATAATTTCTAAGATATACTTAGAAGATAAAACAACTGATCCAGTCTGGTTAATAATAATACCTTCATTAATTGTAGTCTGAATACTGATATCACTATCAGATGCAGTCAATACTAAACCATCTTCTAATAAGTCAAACTTAATACCTGTTAAAATAGGTAAAGGACTCTTTAAAGAAACAGCTCTAGAAACCTTAGCTAGTGCATCTAATAAGACAAGTCTATTAATATTAAAATCCATTTTTTTCTCCTTTATTTATTTTATTAATTAAAGAATAATTATAATAATACTGTGCATAATGTGCATAAGTTGCGTTTTTGTTGAGTATTCCATAAGAATTCTCATTTTTCACGGTGCACAAGTTGTGCATACGTGTGCTTAACTTAAGCGTTCCATTAAATCATTGATTGCTGTTTTATAGTTAGGATCCTGTTTCATCTTCTTCTTAACTTTAGAACAAGCTTTCATGATTGTAGAATGATCTCTTCCCCCAAATTCCTGGCCAATCTGGATATAAGAAATATCAGGAACGAGTTCTCTGACAAGATACATCGCAATATGTCTTGCTGTAATAATATTGTTTGTACGTGATTTACTCGTTAATTGTGTGACGGATAGATTGTAGTAAGAAGCAACTGTTTCCTTAATGGTATCAGGAGTCGCTTCTTTTTTAGTCACAGTTGTTGTGTTATCTGGATTATCAAATGCTTCTAATGCGAAATCCAAGCTGATATGATCAAGATTTTGTCCACATACTACTTTATAGAATAGAAGTGTTGTAACAGCACCTTCTAAGTCTCTAACATCCTTATTGAAATGAGATGCAATAAAGTCTAGTACTTCTTCATCAATAGGATAATCAATCATACGTGATTCAATCTTTTTCTTTAAGATCGCCTTGGCTGTTTCAAATTCAGGATTATCAATAGTCACTGTTAAACCCTGTCTAAAACGAGAAACAAGGCGGTTTTCCATTCCTTTTAACTCAACAGGAGGTTTATCACTTGTAATAACAATCTGTTTTCCTGAATGTTGGAGCGTATTGAAGATATTGAAGAACATCTCCATACTTCCTTCTTTATTCGCTATAAACTGAATATCATCAATCAATAATACATCAACACTACGATAACGATGATTAAATGTTGCAATCGTATTATTACCAATTGCTTCTACGTAATCATTCACAAATGCTTCTGCATTTGTATAAAGAATACGTTTACCTGGAAATTTCTTTTTCACATAGTTTCCAATCGCATTCAACAAATGTGTCTTTCCAAGTCCGGAATTACTATGAAGGAATAAAGGATTATATGTACCAGGTTTTAAGGCGACTGCCAAAGCAGCATTTTGAGCAATTCTATTACAATTACCCACAACGAAGTTATCAAAAGTGAGTTCAGCACTTAAATGATCATCAAAATCATCTATTTCTTCTTTCACTTCCACTACTGGGGCTTTTGCCTTATTCATATTCTCATATTCCTGGTTAGTCATAACCTTTATAGTGGCTTTAATACCAGATACTTCATAGAAGAAATCTTCAAGTTGTTCACTTGCATCCTCTATAAAGGTCTTATTAAAAACCGATTCTATAGTAATGATTAATTCATTGTTTTGCAGTTCTTTAGCCTCTGTCTGGGTGAATATTGAGTCGAATACGATCTTATCGTCACTGTTTTCTCCATAGCGATTGAGGGTTTCTGTCCAGAACTGCTTCAAGTTGTCCATATATTCACCTTCCTTTGCACCCTTCATTATAAAAGAAAATGGGAATAAAGACTAGTGAATATTGACTATTCACAGTAATGATGTGCACAAAAAAAGGTGAATAAGTACTTATTCATACGTTATTCAGAGTCTTTTTCACGAGATATTCACATTTTTATTGTGAACTTAACGTTATTTTTTGAATTTTTCACACTTATTCACAAAAATTGAGAATATCTAAAAAATAGTATTGCACCATGTTATATGTGTATATATGTGCGGTATTTCCTCTATTCACGTCTTATTCAGATTATTGTGCACATAAAAAAATATGTTATATAGGAGAAAAATGATGGTTTTACACAATATGTGAATGAATGAATTCCGATGGGGAATGAAGTGTGGAAAATAGCAGTGAAGAAGCAAAAACTATTGAATATAAGCCAAAATTTCTTATAAATAATATTGACTTGAAATAGTATTTCCCATATAATGACACTGCATATGTTATGTAGTATAAAAAAAATAGCTACATATTGGAGGTGTAAAAAGAATGAAAAGAACATATCAGCCAAATAAAAGAAAAAGAGCTAAGACTCATGGCTTCAGAGCTAGAATGGCAACTGTAGGTGGACGTAAAGTTATCGCTAGACGTCGTAAAAAAGGAAGAAAAGTATTATCTGCCTAAAAAAAAATCCACTTTAATGTGGTTTTTTTTCTAAAAGAAATATGAAAAAAGAATTACGTGTAAAAAAAAGTACTGAATTTGAAACCATTATAAAGAAAAGAAAAAGCGTAGCGAATAGAGAGTTTGTTTTATATTGGAATCCTAATGATCTAGAGCATATGCGTATTGGTTTGTCAGTCGGTAAGAAAATAGGGAATGCCGTTGCCAGAAACAAGACTAAGAGACAAGTAAGAATGATGGTTCATGAATTGTTCACAAAAGAAGACCATAATGATTATAT
Source organism: Catenibacterium sp. UBA627 (assembly GCF_002299355.1). Classification (NCBI taxonomy): domain Bacteria; kingdom Bacillati; phylum Bacillota; class Erysipelotrichia; order Erysipelotrichales; family Coprobacillaceae; genus Catenibacterium; species Catenibacterium sp. UBA627. Next base: position 4,043 of record NZ_DBPF01000153.1, on the reverse strand, counting down.
TCTGATTGTTAGAAAACCCTATTCTCAGAATGATTTTGAACAGAACAAGAAATCTCTTCAAAATCTATATTTAAAAATGAAAAAAAGAATGGAGAAGTAAAAATGGTATTAGATCCTCGTACAAAGAAGTACTTAAAGATCTTTGCGGTGATTGCTTTAGTGTTCATTTTTACAGGGTGTACAAGTAATGTTGACAAGAACGGTCATTTATTAGCAAGCCGTGCTATCACTGAATCAACACCATGGACATTAAAAGCAGGATTTTTTGATTTTATTCTTACAATTCCTATCGCAAAGGGAATCTTATTAATCACTTCATGGACAGGTAATGTCTTATGGGGTGTCATCTTAATGACTATTCTTATCAACTTGATTATCTTACCAGTTATGATCAAGTCTACTATTTCTACACAGAAGATGCAGATGCTTCAACCAGAAATGGAAAGAATCCAGAACAAATATCGTGGTAAGAATGATCAGACTAGTCAGATGCGTATGCAGAATGAAATTATGAACTTATACAAGAAAAATAACGTTTCTATGTTTGGTTCATTATGGACTTTCTTAACATTACCTATCATGTTCGCTATGTATGGTGCTGTTCAGAGAATCCAGATCTTGTATACATCACAGGCATTTGGTATGAATTTAGGTTTAACACCTTTATCTCAGATTACTAGTGGTAAATTCATTTATATTGCCGTTATTTTAGTTATGGCTTTATCTCAGTTCTTTGCTATCGAAATCAACAACTTAATGTTGAAGAGAAACAAGAAGTATAAACCTTCTGCTCAGCAGAACCAGATGAAGACTATGAATATCGTAATGACATTAATGATCATCTACTTTGGTTTAATCATGCCAACAGCTATGTCATTCTATTGGATTACAACTAACTTAATTACTGTAGTTAGAACAGTATTTATTCAGATTCAGTATATTGAAAAGCAACAAAATCAGAAAGACAGTAATGTAATTAGGTAATCACTATGAATACTTATGAAGCTAAAACAGAAGAAGAAGCATTAAATCGTGCTTGTCAGGACTTAGGTATTACACCAGAAGAATTCCATTATGAAGTTGTTGAAGTTCATAAGGGATTATTCAGTAAGAAAGTTGTTATTGCTGGATGGTGTGAATCTATGGTTGAAGAATATGTAGGTCAGTTCGTAGAAAGAACATTAAGTTCTTTAGGTTTCGAAACACAGACTACTGTCTTCAAACAGGATGATCGTATCTACTGTAATGTAGAAACAAGTAATAATTCAGTTGTGATTGGTAAGAATGGTGTTATTTTAAGAGCATTAAACTTCATTACTAAGAGTGCTGTCAATACTCAATTCAAGCAGCGTATTGAAATCTCTGTAGATATCAATGGTTATAAGGAACAGAGATACCAGAAGGTTGCTGCAATGGCTAAACGTTTTGGTAAGAAAGTACAACATTCTAAGATCAATATGAAGTTAGATCCTCTACCAGCTGATGAAAGAAAAGTAATTCATCAGGTGATTGCAGAAATGCCACATCTTGCAACACAGTCACACGGTGAAGGTAAAAACCGTTACTTAGAAATTTATTATGTTGATTAAAGAAGGCTCTGCCTTCTTTTTTTTACATTCTTTTGATAGAATGGATGGGAAGGGAGATGCGTATGAAAAAATTGAATTTATTAGAAGGACGTATTGTCCCTCTTCTTATAAAATTAACACTACCTATTATTGGTACATCATTTCTAGAAATGGCCTATGCACTGATTGATATGCTTTGGATTGGAAAGCTTGGTGCTTCCTCTATTGCAGCAGTTGGTGTAGCAGGTATGTTTAGCTGGTTATCGCAGGGACTCGCAATGATTGCGACACAGGGTGGACAAGTTAAAACAGGACATTCATTAGGTGCAGGTAATCAAGAAGCAGCTACAGATTATGCTTCATCGACTATTCAGTTAGGGATTATATTCGCACTATTATTCTCTTTCTGTACAGTTGTATTTTCAAGTTTCTTTATTGGTTTATTTGGATTATCATCACAATCTACTGTTAACCAGGCTATTAACTATTTACGTATTACATGTGGTTTGATTATCTTTAACTTCTTAAATATTATTATGACGGGTATTCTAAATGCCTCTGGTGATAGTCAGACACCATTCCAGTGTAATAGTGTTGGTTTGTTATTAAATATTATCCTAGACCCATTCTTTATCTTTGTATGTAATCTAGGTGTTGTAGGTGCAGCACTTGCCACAGTATTAGCTCAAGTTTCTGTATTCCTATTATTTATGAGACATAACTTTAAGAAGAATACACTACTTAAACATATTTCATTGAAGAAGGTTTATTCAAAGATTTATTATAAGAATATACTTAGAATTGGTTTTCCATTAGGATTACAAAGCATGTTATTTTCTGTATGTTCAATGGTAGTAGCTGCTTTTGTAGCTGAGTTTGGAGATGCAGCTGTTGCAGCACAGAAGGTAGGTACACAGGTAGAAAATATTTCTTGGTGTATGGCGACTGGATTCCAGACATCTATTAATGCCTTTATTAGTCAGAACTATGGAGCTAGTAAGTATGATCGTGTGGAGAAAGGATATCATACAATGCTGGTATTCTCTATACTATGGGGTATTGTATGTACAAGCTTGATGGTCTTCTTCCCTCATGTGATTTATGGCTTCTTTACTGATGATTTAATGGTAACTCAAATTGGAGAAAACTATCTACGTATAGTGGGTCTATCAGAGACATTTATGATTCTAGAATTAATGATTTCTGGAGCCTTTAGTGGATTAGGAGAAACAATTCCTCCTTCTAT
>NZ_DBPF01000153.1:406-1161 GCF_002299355.1 Catenibacterium sp. UBA627 | reverse complement strand
TCCATTTAAATGGTATCTGGTGGGTTATTTCTTTCTCAGGTATTATTAAAGGTCTGGTTAATTTTATTTGGTTCTATAAGTATAAGAAAAGAACACTTAAGGAGGTATGACGATGAATGATGATATTATTTGTGCTATTGCGACATCTCGTTTAGAAGCCGCTATTTCTATTATTCGTATATCAGGTAAAGGGTGTATTGATTTTGTTCAGAGCTTCTTTACAGGTAATCTAAATAAGAAGTCTCAAACTATTTCTTATGGCTATATTGTAGATGGTGAAGAGAAAGTAGATGAAGTACTTATTTCTATCTATCGTGGACAACATACATTTACTGGAGAAGAAATGGTAGAAATCAACTGTCATGGTGGTGTCTTTATTACGAATAAAGTTCTTTCTTTATGTTTAAAGAAAGGAGCGAGAATGGCTGAGCATGGAGAATTCTCTAAGCGTGCATTCTTAAATGGGCGTATTGATTTATCCCAGGCAGAAGCGATTAGTGATTTAATTACAGCTAATAATGATCAGGCAGCTAAACTAGCATTAAAAGGAATACAGGGAAATATCACAAACTTCATTAAAGACTTAAAAGAAGACCTGATTAAGATTATTACTCAGATTGAAGTAAACATTGATTATCCAGAATATGAAGATATAGAAGAACTAACAGCTGAAAAGCTGTTACCTGGTTCTGTATCTTTAAGAAAGAAGATGGATGATATTCTTGATCGTTCTAAGAATATGCATTTAATAAAGG
>NZ_DBPF01000153.1:0-327 GCF_002299355.1 Catenibacterium sp. UBA627 | reverse complement strand
GATATTGCAGGAACGACTAGAGATGTAGTAGAAGGTTCTATTCGTTTAAATGATATTGTATTGAATATGATTGATACAGCAGGTATTAGAGAAACAGAAGATGAGATTGAACATATGGGTGTTAAGAAGTCTTTATCTTTGATTGATCAGGCTGATTTAGTACTAGTTGTATTAGATGGTTCTAGACCTTTAGAAGTAGAAGATAAGGAACTATTAGAACGTACTGAAGGATTAAATAGAATTGTATTAATCAATAAGTCTGATAAGGGCTGTGTGATTGATACAGAAGGTATTCATATTAGTGCTAAAGAGAATCATATAGATGAA
>NZ_DBPF01000013.1:0-6494 GCF_002299355.1 Catenibacterium sp. UBA627 | reverse complement strand
AAACCAGCAATGCTGGTTTTTAGATTAAGAATGCGAAATATGCGATAAATAGTAAGAATAGTACCCAGACCATCTTGTTGATATCTTTAGCCTGACCAGTCGCAATCATGCTGATAACATAAACGATGAATCCTAATGCGATACCATTACTAATTGAATATCCAAGAATCATGAAGATGATTGTAACGAAACCACTTGCCGCAAAGACCAAGTTATCCCACTTGATATCCTTTAACTGTGAAGCCATTAAGATACCAACGATAACTAAAGCTGGGGCAGTGACTGCATCAGTAATCATAGATAATACTGGATAGAAGAATACTGTTAATAAGAAACAGATTCCTGTTGTACATGCAGTTAAGCCTGTACGTCCTCCTACTCCAACACCTGAAGTAGATTCTACGAAAGATGTCACTGTAGAAGTACCAATCATTGAACCAAATACTGTACCTACTGCATCTGCAAGTAATGCACGTTCAACATTCACTAATTCACCATTTTCATCAATAAGATCAGCCTTTGATGCAACAGCTACTAATGTACCGGCTGTATCAAAGAAGTCTACGAATAATAATGAGAAAATTGCAACGATACACTGTGGATGAGTGAACATTTCGTTGAACCCTCTTGCAAAAGCACCTATTAAGCTGAAATCAAAGTTAACTGATACAACTTTAGTTGGTAACTGTGGCATACCTTTTAATCCAAAAACTGAACCAAATACAACACCAACTACCGCAGTAATGATTAAGCCATAGAATACGGCTGCTGGCTTATTCTTTACTAATAATACTAATGTGATGATGATTCCAAATAAAGCAAGTAATACTGTTGGATTCTTTAAGTTTCCTAATGCTACAAATGTAGATTCACTTGCCACTACGATACCTGCATTCTTTAAACCTACGAATGCAACAAAGAAACCAATACCTGCACCAATCGCAAGCTTTAACTGTGCAGGAATCGCATTAATAATCATACGACGGATGTTTGTCACTGTAATGATGACAAAGATGATACCTGACACGAATACACAGGCTAATGCCCCTTCAGGTGATAATCCCATCTGTCCTACAATTGTATAAGTGAATAATGCGTTAACACCCATACCTGGCGCAAGAGATACAGGGTAGTTTGCCATTAATCCCATGAAGATGCTTGCGGCACCTGCAGAGATTGCAGTCGCTAAGAAGACACCCTGATGACTCATATGTGCCTGTCCTAAGATGGCAGGGTTGACTGCAAGAATATAGGCCATTGCTAAGAAAGTAGTAATACCAGCTAGTATTTCAGTCTTAACATTTGTCCCATGTTCTTTTAAGTGAAATAATTTTTCCATTGTTTTCTCCTCTCAAAACAAAGCACATTATAGTATATTCTTACACTTTATGCAAATACAAAAAAAATCCCCTTATAATGAGGATTTATTGTAATTATTCATGATATCTAGAATAGAATTGATGACTTTTTCAAGGGAACCATCATTTATAATATGATAGTCACATGATGACATATATTTATCTCTACGTTCTTTATCTAAAGCATAAAGCTTGTCTGGACCATCCTGTAATAGGGGTCTGCCACTTGGATCGACATCCTTCACAATATCTTCAATTGGACGGTCAATATAGAAAACAACACCATTTTTCTTTAGATATGCAATGTTTTCAGGTCTTTTAATCACCCCACCACCAGTAGAGATGATCTTCCCTTCTAACTCAGATACTTCTTTACAGCATGTTGTTTCATTATTTCTAAAATAGTCTTCAGAAATCGCAAACATATCTGGAATGGACATATTAAAGCGATTCACAAGATAATCATCTAAGTCAATCATTTCATGACCTGTTTTTTGTGAAAGCATATGTCCGAATGTAGTTTTACCACTTCCCATGATTCCAATTAAAACGATATTTTTCATGATTCCTTCCTTTCATAGTTACCAATCATTCTAAATGTATTGGTATATGTTTTGATTTCCTGTAAGGCACGCTGTACATGATCCTGATTCAAGTTACCATCTATATCTAAATAGAAATAGTATTCCCATGGAGACAATGGAAGTGGTCTTGATTCAATGCGGGCCATGTTGATGTTGTGTTCCTTAACGACTCTCATGACTTCATAAAGAGCACCGACTTCATGATTGACTGTGAAGACCATACTGATACGATTGGCAGATGGTCTTATTTCATATTGTCTTGCGATAATGATAAAGCGTGTATGATTGCTTTGATCATTTTGTATTGCCTTGGCAATAATATCAAGATTATAGAGCTTAGCTGCTTCACTAGAGGCAATCGCTCCTATTGTCTTATCCTGTGCTTCACTGATATATTTTGCAGCTGCAGCAGTGTTCAAATACTCATGACCTTCAATATGATGTGAATTTAAGAATTCAGAAGTCTGTTTTAAGCCCTGTACATGACTATAGACATCTTTGATATCGTCTAAAGTAGCTCCTTTGATACCAAGTAGATTCTGGTCTATTGTGATAGACTGCTCACCTACAATATAAAAGCCATACTTAGTGAGTAAGTCATAGTTATCATTAATAGCGCCTGTAGAGGAGTTTTCTAGAGGAAGTACACCATAGTCTATATCTCCTTCTTCTAATGCCTTATAGACATCTTCAAAGCGAGGATAGTTGATGCCTTCAATGTCTCCAAACCAGCTTTTCATAGCCTGATTAGAGAAAGAACCAGGAACACCCTGATACCCTACTTTAAAGTATTCTTTAAATTCTGTTGCTTCATATTTCTTTAAAGGAATAAAAGTAGACTGATAGCTTTTAGATAAATTCATTGTATCCTGAACAAACGTTTTCGCATAGGCTTCAAGAGACTTATCTTCTAGACGATCTACATTCTTTTGAATAACCTCTTTTTCTCTATCCTTCTGAAAAATCTGCATATCATGGGCTAATTTATATGTAATAACATCTTTCGCAACATGCATGCGTTTTTCAAATAAAGCGATGATTTCCTTATCAATTGCATCTATTTCTTCTCGACAAGTTTTTAAATCTTTCATAGTGCCTCCAGCATATCTAATACACCTAGTGCTGCCATCGCTTCCACAACAACAATTGCACGAGGAATGATACATGGATCATGTCTTCCAACAATTGCTAATTCTGTATTTTCATGTGTTTTCACATTGATTGTATTCTGTTTTAAAGATATAGATGGTGTTGGTTTAATGCCTACTGTAAATAATAATGGCATACCATTGGAAATACCACCAGTAATACCACCATTATGGTTTGTAGAAGTCTTGACTTCTTCTCCTTCATAATAATAAGCATCATTCGCCTCTGTTCCTTTGAGTAGAGTAATATCATCTAAATCACCAAATGAGACTGACTTTACAGCAGGAATACTGAAAAGTAATGGTGATAAATGAGCTTCAATACTATCAAAGAAAGGATTTCCAACTCCAGCAGGGAGTCCTGTCACAGCACATTCAATCTTTCCACCTACACTGTTGCCTTCTTTTCTTGCTTTTTCAATTGTTTCCTGCATCTGTGCATAAATATCATCATGAATAACAGGATAGTCTTTCTGGTTGAGTTCTTCTAAGTAAGCTGGAGTAATATTTAGTGGATAATGCGTATCTTTCACATCTTTAATAGATAGAATATGTGCACCGACATGAATACCTTTTTCTTTTAAAATCTGTTTTGCGATAGCACCTGCAAATACAATAGGGGCTGTGAGACGTCCAGAGAAGTGTCCTCCGCCTCTGACATCATTAAATCCTTTATATTTAATATAAGCAGGATAATCTGAATGTCCTGGACGCATATTATCCTTCAAATAAGAATAATCCCTAGAATGCTGAGATGTATTTTTAATAATTCCACATAGTGGTGCACCTGTTGTATAGCCATCTAAGACACCACTGAGTATTTCTACTTCGTCTGCTTCTTTTCTTTGCGTACTCATTTTGTTCTTACCTGGAGCACGTCTTTGCATATCTTTATTAATAGCATCCATATCTAACTTAATACCAGCAGGAAGATTGCCTATTGTGATTCCAATAGCTTTACCATGGCTTTCACCAAATAAAGATAATTCGATATGATGTCCCCAATTAGCACTCATGGTACTCACCACCTAGTGACTTGAAGTCTTCAAAGAAGCCTGGATAACTCTTCTTTACACAATCCTTATCATCAATAGTAATTGAACCATTGGCACGTGTAGATAAAATAGCTTCAGCCATACACATACGATGGTCATTAGAACTTGTCACTTCTGCTTTATTATAAGAAGTTGATCCAGTAATAGTCATACTGTCTTCTTCTTCAACTGCATCTATGCCAGTCGCTTTTAATAGTTCTACAGAAGCAGTTAAACGGTCGCATTCTTTAATACGTAAACGTCCTGCATTGATGATGTGTGATGTCCCTTCTGCTAGACCGCAAGCCACTGATACAACAGGCATCAAATCTGGACATTGAGAAGCATCAATAGTGGCTGGTTTGATTTTATCGCAGACAATCTTGATACCAGCACTCGTTTCTACAATTTCTCCACCCATCTGTTCCATAATATCTAGAATAGCTCTATCACCTTGTGATGAGTGCATATTAAGATTAGTAAGTGTAATATCACTGCCGAGTAAATCAGCCACTAGATAGAAAGCGGCTTGTGAGAAGTCTGCTTCTACATTGTAATCACATGGTTTATAGTTCTGATTACCACGAATCTGGAATGCCTGATAATCATGATTAATGATTTCAATACCAAACTTTTCTAACATATCAAGTGTTAAATCAATATAGCCTTTAGATTCTAAAGGTGTTGTTATTTTAATTAAAGAATCACCCTGTAATAAAGGTAAAGTAAATAACAATCCACTGATAAATTGTGAAGAAACATTACCTGGTACTTCAAATATATCTGAATGAAGCTGACCATCTAGAATAACATCTAAACGTTCTGAGTCTTTTCTAAGATAGGCAATCTTTTGTTTATCAAAGATATCATAGTATACATCAAGTGGTCTTTGTCCTAGTTTTCCTTTGCCGACAAAGTGTACACGAGAAAAGTTAACGAGTGATAAAGGCATAAGGAAACGTAATGTAGAGCCTGATTCACGAGCATCTATTTCTACTCTTCCAAGTCCTAATGTAATAGAACCATCAATAATTAAAGTATCGCCTTCCTGCTTAATAATCGCGCCTAAGGCTTTCATGCCTTCTATAGTGGCTTCAATGTCTTCTGAATAATCAATACCACTAATACGGCTCATACCTGGTGCGAGTGCTGCACAGATAATAGCACGATGGGCTAATGATTTAGAAGGTGGAACCGCAATTGTTCCTTGAAGTGTTTTTGGTGTAATAGTGATTTTTGTCATTATATGTCCTCTACTTCCAGAATCATCTCTTTCTGATCCTTATGTACATAATACTCTCCTATTGTTTTAAGTAAAACAAAAGATAGTGTTGAATTGATGTTTTTCTTATCGAAATCAATGGCTTTAAGTAGTTCTTTTGTAGGGACATTGGCATGAGCAGGAAGGTTATAGTGACTTAAGGCTTCTTCTATACGTTTAGTAGTGCCTTGTTCACATAATCCTTTAAGTTCTGCGATACGAGTAATAGCCACCATACCAATACCTACTGCTTCACCATGAGAATACTTTTCGTAATGGAAATGCTGCTCGATTGAGTGTCCAATTGTATGACCAAAGTTCAAGCATAAACGATCACCAAAGTCATAAAGATCCTTTTCTACAACATCTCTCTTGATATCTACACATTTATAAATAATTTCATCAATATCTTTATAAAGATCATCAAAATCCTTATACTGTGCTAATTGATCAAATAAAGCTTTATCTTTTATACAACCATACTTAATGACTTCTCCCATACCATCAGTAATGAAATGAGGGTCCAATGTTTTAAGTGTTAATGGATCAATTAAAACAAGTAATGGATGTTTAAAAGCACCGACTAAGTTCTTTCCTTCTGGTAAATCTACGGCAACCTTCCCCCCTACTGAAGAGTCTACCTGTGATAATAGTGAAGTTGGAATCTGAACAAACTTAATACCACGCATATAAGTACTAGCCACAAATCCTGCTAGATCACCAATAACACCTCCACCTAACGCAATCAATAAATCAGTTCTTGTAATCTTAGCTTCTAATAACTGTGAATAGATAGAAGGTAGAATATCAAATCTCTTAGATGGTTCTCCATGAGGAATAACGACTGTAGAGACTTCGTAAGAGTCTTTTAACTGATTGACCAACTGTTCTCCATAAAGTGGAAAAACGTTATCGTCAGAGACAATAACGATTTTCGCACCTGTGAAGACTTTGGAAATAAGTTCTTTGGCTTTATTTAAAATACCTTGTTCAATATATATAGGGTAACTATCTTTTCCTAAGTTCACATTTAGTTTCATATTAGATTTCCTTTCCAACAACCTTACCGATTTCTCTTAGTTCACTAATAAGTTTAGTATATTTTTCAG
>NZ_DBPF01000004.1:18772-46369 GCF_002299355.1 Catenibacterium sp. UBA627 | reverse complement strand
CTTTATTTCTTCTTTTTCTTATGTCTAGTCTTTTTACGATAAGGATTGAACTGCTGCTGAGTCTTCATTGGTCTTTGTGTTGGCATACCAGTTGTAGGATCAATGTTACCTAGCTGCTTCATGACCTTACGTGACTGTTCAAACTGTTTTAATAGCTTATTAACTTCAGTCACAGACTGACCACAACCCTTGGCAATTCTTTCTTTACGTGATGAATTAATCATATCAGGATTTGCACGTTCTGCTTTAGTCATAGAGTAGATGATTGATTCAGTCATCTTCATCTTAGCAGCGGCATCATCATCATTTAAATTAGGAATCTTAGGCATTCCTGGAATCATCTTTAATAAACCAGATAAAGGTCCCATCTTCTGAAGCTTCTTCATCTGTTCAAGCATATCATCTAAACCAAAAGTACCAGCCTTCATCTTATTGAAAGCTTTCATACTTTCTTTTTCATCATAGACATCCTGTACCTTTTCTACAAGGGAAACAACATCCCCCATACCAAGGATACGATCTGCCATACGGTCAGGATAGAAATAATCGATTTCATCTAATTTTTCACCTGTACCGATATATTTGATAGGAACATGAGTGACATGTCTAATAGAGAGGGCACCCCCACCACGTGCGTCACCATCTAGCTTAGTTAGAACGGCACCAGTGATTCCTAATTTTTCATTGAATGTTGAAGCAACATTCACGATTTCCTGACCAGCTAATGAGTCAACAACTAAAAGGATTTCATCAGGATGGGCAATTTCTTTAACGTTAGCAAGCTCCTGCATCAACTTTTCATCAATCTGTAAACGACCAGCGGTATCGATGATTACTACATCGTTGTGATCATCACGCGCTTTAGCTAAAGCTTCAGTAACGATTGTTTCTACAGGTGTATCAGTGCCTTTAGAAAATACCGGGATATTAAGCTGTGCACCTAATGTCTTTAACTGATCAATGGCAGCAGGACGATAAATATCACCAGCAACCAATAAAGGTTTCTTACCTTGTTTTTCAGTGATTAATTTGGCAATCTTACCAGCCGTTGTTGTTTTACCTGAACCCTGTAAACCAACCATCATGATGATTGTAGGATTTTTAGAGTAGTCTACAGTCACCATTTCTGTACCAAGTAATGATACTAATTCATCATGAACAATCTTAACAAGAACCTGTCCTGGTTTTAATGAACCAATAACGTTCTGACCAATTGCTTTTTCTTTTGTATTTGCGATAAACTCTTTAACTACCTGGTAGTTAACATCGGCTTCAAGTAAAGCCAAACGGATTTCACGAAGCATCTCCTCCATATTTGCTTCAGTAAGAGTTGCTTGTCCTGTTACCTTTTTTAATGTCTCTTGGAGTCTATCTGATAAAGATTCAAAAGCCATAATTACCTCCCTAGATATTCTTCAGCATTTCAAGATATTCGTCAATATCTTCATGCTTCTTATTCTTTTCTTCTTCAATCTTATTAATCAAATCAAGTCTCTTGCGATGATTTTCAAGAATATGTAATTTAGATTCATACTTCTCTAAACTCATCACAGAACGCTTAATATTATCAAAAACAGCATTCTTAGAGACGCCTAAGTCTTCGGCTATTTCTGATAGAGACAGATCTTCCTCATAGTAGAGAGAAAGATACTGCTTCTGTTTATCTGTCAACAATTCTCTATAACAATCCATCAAGAGGATGACTTGTTCTTTCTTTTTTAATTCTTCATCCATCATCTTACTCCATTAGATCATTACATAAACCATAAATATACTGTTCAAGATCAAATTCCTGTAAATCATCAATCTTTTCACCTAAACCAATAAACTTAACAGGGATATTGAGCATATCCTTAATTGAAAGAATAATACCACCTTTGGCAGTACCATCCATCTTAGTAAGAACAATACCAGTAATATCTGTAATCTTAGAGAATTCTACAGCCTGTGAAATACCATTCTGACCTGTTGTTGCATCTACAACAAGTAATGTTTCCTGAGGTCCTTCTGGCACAACTCTCTTGATGATACGATTCATCTTTTCAAGTTCCTTCATTAAGTTTACTTTATTCTGTAAACGTCCTGCTGTATCACAGATAAGTACATCATAACCGCCTTCTTTTGCCTGTTCAAGCGCATCAAATATTACTGAAGAAGGATCTCCCCCTTCTTTACCCTTGACACAAGGAATATTTAAACGGTTTGCCCATTCAGCAAGCTGTTCAATGGCACCAGCTCTAAATGTATCACCGGCAGCCACCATAACCTTCTTGCCTTCTTCATGCATGATCTTATTGGCAAGCTTCGCAATAGTAGTTGTTTTACCTGCTCCATTAACACCAACCATCAAGATAACTGTTAAATCATTTTCTGCATAGTTGATCTTAGTTGTCATATATGAATCATTGGCATAGATGACAAACATCTTATCAACGATAATATCATTAATCGCATGAGGATCCTTGATATTTTCAAGACGTACTTCCTTCTTGATTTCATCCACAATCTTCATAACCATGTTGACACCAACATCGCTCATGATCAGGATATTTTCTAACTCATCAAAATATTCATCGTTGATTTCACGATATCTTGCTGCCAAAGCATTGATCTTAGATGAGAAAGAAGCAGATGATTTATCAAGACCAGCAACATACTTCTCATTCTGCTTTGTAGATTTTCCTACAAATGTTTCTTTAATCTTTTGAAAAAATCCCATAATGCATCCTCCTAACTGCTTGCATATTCAGTCGCATCCTTAAGCTTAACACTGACAAGCTTAGTGACACCTTTTTCCTGCATTGTAGCCCCATATAATAGGTCACATTCAGCCATAGTTCCTTCACGATGTGTAACGACAATAAACTGTGTCTGATCTGAGAAACTACGTAAATACTTCGCAAAACGCTCTACATTCGCAATATCAAGTGCGGCTTCTACTTCATCGAGAATACATAAAGGAGATGGCTTCACACTAATCATCGCAAATAAGCAGCTTAATGCGATTAATGCGTTTTCTCCTCCTGAGAAAGAATGCAGTTTTGCAGCCTTTCCAGGTGGCTGTGCTTCAATATCAATACCGGTTTCTAGAATGTTATCTGGATCAGTATATTTAAGTGAAGCATGCCCTCCGCCAAATAAATAACGGAATACATTGTTGAATGCCTTATTAATGGCTTCAAATGAAGTGCTGAACTTCTCAACCATAATAGCATCCATATCCTTAATAGCTTTTAATAAGCTATCCTGTGCTTCTAATAATTGTGAACGCTGCGTACTTAATGTCTCATAACGTGTACTTACATCATTGTATTGTTCAATAGATTCCACATTGACATGACCAAGAGATGCAATACGTTGTCTTAAGTCACGTACCTTATCCTTTGCCTTATCTATATCAATGGACATATCAGCTTTTTCCTGTGCATGTTCAAATGTCATAGCATAAGCATCATTGAGTCTTAATAAGTAGTTCTGAATCTCTGTTTCTAAACGGCTCTTAGCAACCTTCTTATCTGTACTCTGGCTTTCTACATTCTTTAAAGCAGCACGGTGTTCACGTAAACGACGAGACACTTCTTCATTTTCATTCACATAACCCATACGGATTGTACGTTTCGCCTGAATTGTTTCTTTTAATTCATCACGACGTCTCTTCACATCATTCAAACGATCAAGTAATTCATTGTTTTGAGTTCCTCTGATCACTTCATCAAGTTCTACACTCTGATGTGTGAGGTTTTCATAATCAGCCTTAGCTACTTCATACTCACTCTTCTTGTTTGTGACAACAAGTTCAAGCTTTGCGAGAGACATCTGTTTCTGCATATAAAGCTGTCCGATTTCTCTTCCCTCATTTTCTAATGTATGCAGATCAGTCTTCATCTTGTTGAGGTCTTTTTCCTGCTGATCTAATGCACAAGAAACACGTTCTAATTCCCTTTTAGACATCATTGCGTTGTTTGTATGCTTAGATGCCCCACCTGTTAAGGAACCACCGACATTGATGATATCTCCTTCAAGTGTAACCACACGATAACGATGATAAATAGATTTTGCGATTTCTGTCGCATGATCTAGATGATCAGCTACAATTGTATTACCTAGCTGGTTTAATACAACATCACTGATAGACTTATCATAAGTCACAAAATCACTCATTACACCTAAGTATCCAAGAGACTGTTCAGCAAGCATTTTTGCTTCTTCTCTTAATAATCTTGGTTTCATTGTATCAATAGGTAGGAATGTCGCACGTCCTGCCTTATTCTTTCTCAAGAAATAAATAGCTTCTTTTGCCTGATCATTTGTACGAGTGACAATGAACTGTGTCGCACCACCAAGGGCAGTCGCAAGTGCTGTTTCATAGGTCTCTTCTGTTTCAATCAGATCACCTAAAGCACCACAGATACCAGATAAAGAATTCTTTGCACCTAAAATAGTACGCACACCATAGCTATAGCCGCTCTTATTCTCAATAATATCAGTTAATCTTGTCTTTTCAGTTCGAGAATTATGAATTTCAATATTCTTCTTTTCAATAAGAGATCGAAGATTAGACTGCTGCTTCTTATTTAAAGAATCCTTTTGAGAAAGGTCATTCTTTTCCTTTTTAACATCATTATAACGCTTCACTCTATCGTTATATTCAATGATAGCGTCTTGAAGTATAGATTTCATACTTGCTTTCTTTGCTTCTATATCTTCCTGGCTTGTTGTTTCTAATATATGCTTACGATTAGCATCAATTTCTACCTTCTGTGTTTCAAGGCTGCTTACTTCATTCATCGCTTCTAATAGCTTTTCCTGAAGTTCATTGACTTCCTGATCGAGCGCATACATCTTTTTTTCAAGTTCTTCACTCTGCTTTTCATCAAGAATAACAGCACCATCATTGGTAATACGTTCATTTTCTAGGTCTTCTAACTCTTTGTTTAAAGTCTTTAATTCTTCAGAAAGAGTACTGATTTCCTTAACAAGTACTGAAACTTCTACTTCCTGAAGTTCTTCTTTGAACTCTAAATATGTTTCAGCCTTTTCTTTTTGTCTTTTCAATGGTCCTATCTGTCGTTCTAATTCACTACAGATATCCTGAACACGGTCTAAATTGTCTGTGGTACGTTCAAGTTTTCTGACTGTTTCAATCTTACGCTTCTTATATTTTGCAACACCTGCTGCTTCTTCAAACATCGCACGTCGATCTTCAGGTTTGCTTTTTACAAACTCATTGATATTATTCTGAGAAATAATAGATAAAGAATCTCTTCCTAGACCCGTATCCATGATCAAATCAGTAATATCCTTTAAACGGCACTGTTCTCTATTTAATAAGAACTCAGAATCACCTGTACGATAAAGACGACGTGTAATTTCCACTTCAGTAGAATCAAAATCAAGGAAATGATCTTCATTATTAAAGACAAGTGTCACTTCTGCTTCACCCTGTGCTTTACGATCTTCACTTCCTGAGAAAATGACATCTGTCATTGTTTCTCCACGCATCGCCTTGGCAGACTTTTCTCCTAGTACCCAGCGGATGGCATCAGTAATATTTGATTTACCGCATCCATTAGGTCCTACTATTCCAGTAATACCTGGCATGAATTCAACTACACTTTTATCCGCAAAGGATTTAAAACCATGAAGTTCAATTCGTTTTAAATACATGTTATTCCTCTCTAATCTATAATAACTTTGCCGTCTTCAAAGCCCTTGACGATTGCAAGAGACTGTACTTCATATCCAGCTTCTTCAATTCTATGTCTTCCCTGCTGGAAGCCTTTTTCAACGACAATACCAATACCTTCTACTATTGCACCTGCCTGATGGCATAAATCAATCATACCCATAACAGCTTCACCATTGGCTAAGAAATCATCTATAATTAACACATGATCTTCTGGGCTTAAATACTTCTTAGAAATCTGTCCAATATAATCCTTATTCTTTGTGTAAGAATGAATTTCTGTTGTATAGAAATCGTTGTCAGTAATTGAAGAAGAACCCTTCTTAGTAAATACTACATGACAATTATTGAATTTCTGTGCAACGACAACAGCTAAACCAATACCACTTGCTTCGATAGTGACAATCTTGTTAATTGGTTTATTTTTATATCTTTCATAGAATTCATCTGCAATCTTATTAAATAACTCTACATCAATCTGATGATTTAAAAAGCTATCTACTCTTAATACATTTTCATTAATAACATATCCGTCTTCTAAAATCTTCTTCTTTAACTCTTCCATCTTCACTAATCCTTTTTCTTTTTTGTGAGTCCTGTAAACATCTCATATGGGATATAAACAGTAAATACAGAACCAACATCTTCTTGTGATTCTACATCTATTTTATAGTGATGTAAATCAATAATCCTTTTTACTATCGATAAACCAAGTCCATTTCCTTCAATTGTACGTGATTTATCCTGTCTATAGAATCTTTCAAAGATATGAGAAATGGCATCCTGGCTCATTCCCACACCTGTATCTTCAAATCTTACCTGTAGTTCAGTTGGTGTTCTTCTCACTTCCACTGTTACTACACCATGCTCATTGGTATACTTGATTGCATTACTTAATAAATTGATCCATACCTGTTCCATACGGCTCTCATCGGCTTTAATAATGAATTCTTTTTTAGGATGAATGAATTCTATTTCAATATCCTTACTTAAAGCCGCATTATCTTCCATCTCAATAACACGATTAAGTTGTTCAATAAGTGGAAACTCTGTCTTATCCAGTGCTGTATCTTCTCCATCTAATAAAGTAAGCTGCAGCATATTCTTAGATAAATGAGATAAACGATTTGAATTGAACAATATAATATCTGCATATTTTTTTCTTTGTTCATCTGTCAGATTCTCATTCTTTAATATTGTCGCAAATCCGCTAATAGCTGTTAAAGGAGTCTGGAACTCATGAGATACATCCGATATAAATTGTTGTCGGATTGTTTCCTGCTTAGCGAGTCTTACTGCCATTTGATTGAAGGAAGCATACAATGAGGATATTTCATCCTTTCCTTCATAATTGACACGCACCTTATAATTCCCTTTCGCAAGCTCATCAGTGACCTTTGTGAGACGTGAGATTGGTTTCACAATAATATCTGCAACAATCAGGAAGACAATACTTCCTGTCATCATAAAGATGATTGCAGCACTCGCATAAGACTTCATAAAGATATCTTTTGTAGCAGAAAAATCCTTCTGAACTGTAATCACATATGTTTGATTATCAATCTTAAATGCTTTTGCATATTGCGAAATGATTCCTTCACTACGTAATGACTTATCTTTTGAAGTCGCAAGTGTCTTTAATTCATCATCTTTAAGTATAAGTTTCTTATTAACATGTCCATAGCTTTTTGTCTGTCCTTCACATGTGACAGTAAAAGACATTTCTGATGTTTCTGAATAATCCGCTAAAATCTTATCCTGATCCTTATCATCAATTAACTTGATCAAATCTGCAATATGATCGGAAGAGTGTTCTAATTCTTCTAAAGCCAATTGATCAGAATCATGGTTATATGATTTTATTGTAAAAAAGCAACAGATAGAAAAACTTAATAAAGACGTTAATAAAAAGCCAATTACAAGTTTACTATAAATAGACTTCATTACTCAACCTCTATTTTATAACCTAAGCCACGTACTGTCACAACTTTGAATCCTGGAAGATGACCAAGATTCTCACGAATACGCTTAATGTGAACATCTACTGTACGATCAAAACCGTCATAATCCATCCCCCAGATTTTTTCAATAAGCTGTTCTCTTGTAAAAATCTGATTTGGATTCTTAGCCAGTTCAAAAGCTAACTCAAACTGTTTTAAAGGAAGATGAATGACCTGCTCTTGATAGCGTACTTCATATTTATCACCATCAAAGATCACATCACCAATCTTCACCACATTTGAAGAATTAATACTATAACGTTTTAGGATTGTTTTAACACGCGCCATTAATTCATCAGGGTCAAAAGGCTTAGTGACATAGTCGTCAATACCTAAAGAGAATCCTCTTAGTTTATCCTTTGATTGAGACTTAGCTGTCAACATAATGACTGGAATTTCACGATACTGTCTCATCTGTTCGACAAGTTCAAAGCCATCCATTCCTGGCATCATAATATCTACAACAGCCAAATCAATATATTGGTTTTCTACTATATCCAATGCTTCTTCTGCATTCGCCGCTTCAATTGTATCAAAACCTGCTTTATCGAGATAGAAGCGCACTAATTCTCTAATATGCATTTCATCATCTACAACCATGATTTTAGATTTCATCTTATTTCACCTCATTTGTCCTCATTATATCATACTTATTGCATCATGAAGAGATGAAAGTAAGTCCTCAATCTGATCTAGACTCGAAAGTGTTGCACCTGAGGCAAGGGCATGTCCTCCCCCACCAAACTTAGCAGCCACTTCATTAATAATCGCATTTCTAGAACGAATAGAGACACGATAGACATTATCTTTCGTATTTTCTGTAATAGCACACCAGACTTCAAATTCCTTGACATTCGCAAGTGTATTGACGTAGCTAGAGCCTTCTTCACGACTAATACCTAATTCTTTAAGATCTTCATCCTTCAATATATAGTAAGCCACTTTATCATTGACTTGATAATTGTTCAAGATAAACTGTGTGACTTTTAAATCTTTTTCCTCTCTTAAATACATTGTTTGATAGATTTCTTCAATATTAATACCTGATTCTAATAAGTAAGATGCTGCCTTGAATGTACGCGCATCTGTGGAACGATACATGAAACGATTTGTATCACCAATAATACCCATATATAAAGCACGTGCACCTTGTTCATTTAAAGAATAGCTATCCTTCACTTCTTCTAATAATAGGGAAACAATCTGAGAGGCACTTGATGCAGTAGCATCTTCAATATTGATATCTCCATAAGAATCAACAACGATATGATGATCAATCTTAATGATTTTATCACATACAGAAATATCACCATCAATACGTTCACGATTGGCTGTATCAATCACAATACCTAGAGCAGGAAGTTCTTTTTCTTCATCTATAGTGGCATTGAACTTTTCCCATAAAACATTTTCAAAGTTTCCTTTTAACACAACATTGATTTCTGGAAAGTTTTCTTTTAAGAAATAATACATACCTACAGTAGAACCAAAAGCGTCATAATCAGGATTAATATGACGATATAAGAATACTTGTTTATATTGTTTTAATAAATTAATTATTTTATCCATAATTTAACCCACCTTTTCACCCATTTTAACATATTTTTATACAAATAAAAAAGACAGAAATCAATATATGACTTCTGCCTGTCATTTTATCCTAAATTTAATAATTTCATAGTATCTCTAGCGATTTCTACTTCTTCGTTTGTAGGGATTACAAAGACATCAATCTTAGAGAATTGATGAGAAATCAATCTATTTTCGTCTGAACGAATCGCATTTGATTCTTCATTGAGGAATACGCCCAGTGCACGAGAACAATCATCGATAATCAAACGTCTTAAATAAGCAGCGTTTTCACCTACACCCGCAGTGAAAGCAATCGCATCTAAGCCACCTAATTCAACGAAATATTGGCCAATATATTTAGAAACAATACGCGAATATAATAAACCAGTTAATAATGCACGTTCATCACCTTCATTGAATAAGGCGTTTTCAATATCACGTGAATCTGATGAAATACCTGAAATACCAAGCATTCCTGATTTCTTATTATAGATGTCTAATACTTCATCAGGTGTTTTATTTAGTTTCTTGCATAAGTAAGGCATGATAGATGGGTCGATTGTACCACATCTAGAACCCATCATTACACCTGCTAGTGGTGTGAATCCCATTGATGTATCAATACACTTACCATCTAATACCGCAGAAAGTGATGCACCGTTGCCTAAATGACATACGATAATACGCGAATGTTTAGGGTTACCCAATTCTTTTATAACCTGTTCAGAAACATATTTATGACTTGTACCATGTGCGCCATATTTTCTAATTTTATAGTCTGTGTAATATTCTAATGGTAATGGATATAAATATCTTTCTCTATCCAATGTCTGATGGAAAGCTGTATCAAATACGAATACGTGTCCTACTCCTGGAAGAGCTTCTTTGAATGCACGATATCCTACTAAGTGTGCAGGGTTATGTAAAGGTGCTAATTCACATAACTCTTCTACCTTACTTACTACGTCTTCATTTACCACAGCACTAGAATCAAAGTATTCACCACCATGTACAATACGATGTCCTACCCCTTCAATTTCTTCTAGCTTTTCAACAATTTTTTCCTTCACTAATGCATCTAACAATAAAGAAACAGCGACCTTATGATCCGGAATAGGTAATTTTTCTGTTTTCTTCTGTCCATTATGTTTAATAGTAAAAATTCCTTCTTCTAGTCCAATTCTTTCCACAATACCTGAGCAGATTACTAGTTCTGAAGGCATTTCTAATAACTGGAATTTTAATGATGAACTACCAGCGTTTACCGCCATGATTTTAGCCATATTATAACCTCCTTAAAATCATATAATTTTATTTTACTAAAATTTTATATAAAATACAACAATAACTTGTAAGCGTTCTCATACAAATATATAAATTTTTATTGAAATTTATACAAAAAGTACTTGCATAGTATATTTATACATGGTATATTTAGAAGGCAGTCCGATGCAGACATACTCAAGAGGCTGAAGAGGCTCCCCTGCTAAGGGAGTAGGTGGGGTAACCTGCGCGAGGGTTCAAATCCCTCTGTCTGCGCCATTGCAAATGGTCTGGTAGTTCAGTTGGTTTAGAATGCCGCCCTGTCACGGCGGAGGTCGCGGGTTCGAGCCCCGTCCAGACCGCCATTTGTAATTTAACACTTCTTCGGAAGTGTTTTTTTGTATGTATATACACTTTAAATGCCAGACAATGTCTGGCATTTTTATTTAGAATAAGATGACTAATAACGCAAATATATTGTTTGTCATATGTGTAAGAATAGAAGCCCAGATATTATCTGTACTTTCATAAATATATGCAAAGACTAGTCCTGAGCAAGCATATGGTATCATCTGTACCATTTCAAAGATATTACCTGCAAAGACTGAATTCATAACATGAATAAAGCCAAATAAGAAGGCAGAGACCACATAAGCTAAGAATCTATTATATTTACGTAGACCTGTAAAAATAACACCTCTAAAGATCAATTCTTCTCCTATTGGTGCTAAGAACCCTGTCACAAAGAACATGATGGCAGGAATACTTTTAGTGAGTGATTCTACCTGCTGCTGATTCACACTTGATGATTGATCCACAAACAGCTTAACTATACTGCTTCCAATCGCATTAGCACAAATATTGAGGAAGAATCCTAGAAAACATCCTGCAACAATAATAGAAAGCTTATTATTCATGAAATCTTTCCATTGACGTTTGATAAACTTTCTTAAAATGATTACTGCAACAAGTGCAGTAATTAAATCAACCGCAAAGTTCAGCCAGATTGTTGCAGTATTGGTGGCAACTGAAAGGTTAAATGTTAAGATTATCCATTTTACAATTGCTGTTCCGATATAGCTATTACAATAGAAGAATAATGGAAGTAAGATGACACACCCTAAAACAAGTTCCTGTCCTGAGAGTCTTCTCGTAAAACGATCAATTCTTTTTCTCATTAAATTCTCCCTTCATCGTAGAACTTATAAGCAATTTCTTTATAAAATAATGCCTGTACAGTAATATAAACAGGCTGATATGTATAAGCCGCTATTGCCGCACTTAGAATTGAACCAAGCAATCCTGCAATACCATTATCGCCAAATACGCCACCAATCATAATACTAATGATGGCACATAGAAGAATCCATCCAATAAATGAAAGATTGATTAATAATAAATCCG
Source organism: Catenibacterium sp. UBA627 (assembly GCF_002299355.1). Lineage (NCBI taxonomy): Bacteria > Bacillati > Bacillota > Erysipelotrichia > Erysipelotrichales > Coprobacillaceae > Catenibacterium > Catenibacterium sp. UBA627. Next base: position 34,444 of record NZ_DBPF01000004.1, on the reverse strand, counting down.
TGCAATGACCTTTCATTAATGTGAATGATTCCTTAAGTGCCTCAAAGCCTTTAATACCATATTCCTGATGTAAATAAGTCATCGCAAACATACGTAAATTAATCCAGATCATTACAAATGCGAAGGCAAATAACAATACAAACAACAATATGCCACTTAGTGCTGTTAGACCTGAAACAACCCCTGTAATAGGTGAAACACTATAAGGATCACTTAATAGCGCAAATAAGCCACCAAAAGAACCAAGAGAGCATACCACAATAAGTGCTACAAAAATGAATGCTATAACAAAGTTTACAAGTACTTTTACAAGATAAGTTGGTACGTATTCAATCCAGTTAACTAGACCATAGACACCATCATTATCTGATAATTCATATTCACGATCAGTAACAACTTTAAGTCCTGCAACAACATAGCCTTGTTCTACCGCAATTATTAATATAACCACAATAATATGTAAAATACTCATAATACCATTATCAGAACTCAACAGACTAGGTAATGATGAAATCGCCCCTACTATTAAGCAGATACGGGCAAGACTCGTTTTATTCACACGTGCTATTTCTCTTGCACGTTGTTTAATCATTGAAATATTCATAATTAATCCTCCTTGATCAGTTGTTCAATTAACGCGATTACTCGCTCTACATTCTTTCCATCCTGATATTTAAAGAATTTATTTTTAAATCGTTTGATATCATAATGTTCATTAGAATGTATTGCATCTGTTAACTCTTCTTCATTATAGCACAACGGACCAGGCATTTCCTTCTTATAGTCCACAAAACATCCAAGACGGTGCATATAATCCTTTAAATCAGGCACAAAGAAATACATCGGTTTATCTAGGATAGAATAATCAAAGATAATCGAAGAGAAATCTGAAATAAGTGCATCACTTACCACAAATAATTCATATGTATTTTCATGACTCATATTGAAGATACGTCCCTCTTCTTCAATAGGAATATCTTTCATAAGTGGATGATACTTATAAATAAGGACTGTGTCTTCATCAAAAGTATGAATGAATTTCTTTCCATCAAAACCAACTGCTTTGAATCCTTTATAAATATTTCCTCTAAACGTTGGTGCATAGAGTAAGATCTTCTTATTCTTAAGTTCTGGATATTTTGAATAGAAATTGTTACTGACTTCCTTTTTATAATTTTCATCAAAAAGATGATCTACTCGAGGCATACCTGTTACAAGCACATTATCTTTATCTACAGAAAAAGCCAAAGAATAAGGTTCTATCCAATAATCACTATTCGCAATGACATAGTCATAGTTATTAATAGGATATTGTCTTTTGACTGCATTGCCAAACTTCTTAATAGCTCCTGTGGCATGCCATACTTCAATGACCTTAACACCTTGTCTCTTATAATGAGAGACTACATAGTTATTGTCATTAATGAATACGATATGGGATGTATTAATCACAATTATCTGTTTAATACAGTTTAATAGATATAAGAAATCATTCCATATTGATTTTTTATCATAATGAATGAGTACTTTCTTAATAGAATAATGAGATGTATCAAGATGATTATAGATATCTAAGAAGTCATCTCTTAAAACATTGTCTTCTAATGAAACAAATGCAATCTGATTCTTTTTGATAGGAACAAGTGATACAAAGATGTTCACGAATGAAAGAATGATGTTTAATACAATTTTCTTAAGCCCCATGCTGTTCACCTAATAGAATATCAATGACACGTTTGCTGGCCTGTCCGTCTTCATGATTATTAAAACGTTCATTAAAGCCTGTTAGACGGTCATAATCAAAATCATGTGTATGAATCTTCTGAAGTAATGTATTTTCATCTGTAATGACTTCTCCAGGAAGATCTTTATAAATATCTAGATAGAAGCCTCGTAATTCATCACGATAGTTTTCTAGATCATACATATAGAAATAGATTGGTCTTTTTAATATTGCATAATCAAAAAAGACACTTGAGTAATCAGTCACTAACGCATCTGCAATTAAATACAGATCCGCAATATCTTCCTGAGGATCCACATAATAAACAAAATCTTTTACCTCATCTAGATTAAAATCATTCACAATTAAATAATGAGGTTTGAATACGACAATATATTCATCCCCTAATACTTCCTGCCATTTTTTAAAGTCAACTTCTAGTTTAAATGTATATCCCTTCATATTGAATGAATTATCACGCCATGTAGGAGCATAGAGTAAGATCTTTTTATCGTGAGGAAGATGCATTCTATTTTTAATAGTTTCTACATCTTCTTTTGTATAGTTAGATAATATATCATTTCTTGGGTAGCCTGTTTCAATGAGTCTTTCCTTATTGATTCTAAAAGATGTTTGGAAGACTTCTGTAGTAAAAGCACTTGGAGAAATCATATAGTTGTATTTAGAGACATCATTGTCATAAGTTGCACGCATTTCTTCTACAGACATGCCAGAACGATAGAATGTTGTCCCTTCTGGTACTTCAATATCATGAGCAAGTTTCTTTAAAGGTGTACCATGCCAGGTCTGCAAGTAAACCTGGTTATCCTTCTTCAGTACATATTTAGGAAGCTTACAGTTAGAAATCCAATATTTACTTCTTGCAAGATAAAAGAAATAAGGAATACTGAAGTATTCAATAATCTTCGCATTTGGAATAGTGAGATTTTTTTCTTTATGATGCTTAATCGCATATATACAGCGATATGAGGCATATTCTTTATGTTCCGTGATATATTGGTGTAATGCTTTAGGATTATCTGTATAGCCACGACCATGGAATGATATAAATAAGATTGTATGATCATCACATGGTATGAAGCGATAAACAATTCGATATAATAAGCGAATCATTTTACCTAATATTTTCTTAATCAATTTCATGACGATAGTCTCCTTTATTAGGGTCTATTATAGTGAAAATGACTGCTATAGTCAATCAAACCGACAGAAAGAAAAAGCTTCCTGTAAAGGAAAGCTAATTCTTTTCAAATACTGTTTCAACAACTCTCTGTGAAGAATGACCATCTTCCCAGCTACAGAACTTGTCATAGAAAGTGACATAACGGTCTGCATATTTTTCAGTGATTTCATCCATATGCTTGATTGTGTTAATGACTTCGTCTGTTGTGAATACAAGTGGGCCTGGAAGTTCTTCTTCCATATTGATATAGAAGCCTCTTAATACATCACGATATTTATCTAAATCATATGTATAGAATAACATTGGACGTTTTAAGTTAGCAAAATCAAAGAATACACTTGAATAGTCAGTAATAAGAATATCACTCATCAAATAAATTTCAGTAATATCATCATATTTACTTAAGTTAAACGCAAAACCATCTAAACCTGTCAAATCAAGAACATCTGCAATATAATAATGTGTTCTTAGGATAATGACATATTCATCTCCTAATTCTTTTCTCATCTGTTCAAGATTAAGCTTTAACTGGAACTTATAAGCACCATTACCATAATATTCATCATCTCTCCATGTTGGTGCATAGAGAATGACTTTCTTATCTAATGGAATACCTACTTTTTTCTTTAATTCTTTCGCTTTTTCTTCTTTATGAGGATCAGAGAGTAAGTCATTTCTAGGATAACCTGTATCTAACATAGTATCTCCTTCATCCTTATACATAAAGCAGCTCTTGAATATTTCACTAGAGAATGCGTTAGGCGCAATTAAATAATCCCATTCCTGTTTCTGGCGATAGAACTGTGCTTTATATGTAGGAGAAGCTGCAGTGACTTCTTCCTGGTCAAAGGCTAAACGCTTTAATGGTGTACCATGCCATGTTTCCAAGAAGACCTGTCCTTCTCTTTTACGATACCATAATGGCTGTCTTGTATTAAATACGAAGTATTTACATACAGCAAGATAGTAAGCATATTTACGTGTCATACGTTTAACAACTGTTCCACCATAAGGAAGTTTTGTCTTCGTATCATTGAGTACCCAGACAAATTCATACTGCCCTGGGAAGTTCTTAGCCAAATATTCATAAATATATTTAGGTGAATCAGCATAGCTTGCTCCACGGAATGTTTCAAACATAACTAGATTCTTCTGAATAGGTTCATTTTTATATTTATGTCTATATAAGTACTTATTCATTTCATTCTTATTCTTAAAGATCTTCTTGGCTTTAACACCAGCTAAGTGGGCTGCAATGATTTTTTGTGCTTTCTTTAAGTCATGATTCATACATGCTTTAGAAAGTCTGCGACGATAAAGAGATTTCTTTAATAGTTCTGGTTCAATGCGAGTTAATACTTCTGCCATTGTATCAAAACGTGTTGTTCTCCACTTATCATCTTCACTTCTTCTCACCTTTTTAGCAAAGAAACTAGTAAAGTAGTTAGCCATCTTCGCATTAATATAATAATGAATAGATGGATAATCCTTAGAAATCTCTAAGCAATAGTTATGCGCTTCAATAAATTCATCAAAGCGACCATCAGGATCCTTAATCTGGGATAAAGCAGGACGATTGATTGGATCATTATGTTTACGTTTGACTAGAATAGCATCTTCTACAAAAGACACATCATTCGTATATTTTAATAGTTCAACTACAAATGGTGCATCTGTATACCAGAAGAATTCTTCTTTAAAAGAAATATGATTATCTTCAATAAGTGAACGTTTAATAAGAAGGTTTAAGCATGATACATTTCTTAATGCATGTCTTGTACGAATAAGAAGATCAATCTTGAACTGTTCTGGTTCATTGTCATAAACATGTTTTTCTTGTTTTCTTTCCACTTTTACAAGACGATCATGATCCTTGTCTTTTAAGTTTCTTTCAATATTTGTTTCATCGCTCATTGTTTCATAAACTTGCTTTTTGAACCATGAAACCATTCTCTTACCTGCCACAACTTGATTATGAGACTTTTCTGCTTCTTCCATTAAAGCATTCAAACAGCCTGGTAATACATAGTCATCACTATCTAAGAAATAAACATAATCTCCCTTTGCAAGATCAAGACCCATATTTCTCTTCTTACCTACTGATGCTTCTCCTGATTCAACAAGAGTGATTGGTAAATCATATTTATGGATCTTATCCTTCACATCTTCAATAGCATCTACAATAAGAAGTACTTCATAATCAGACAATTTCTGATCCTTAATACTTTCTAAGCAGTCATATAAATAACGAATATAACGATTAAATGGTATGATAATTGATAATTTCATAATTAAACTTCCTTTCCCCATATTTAAAAAGGCAGGTTACCCTGCCCTTTGTTTATCTAGTCTTAATAGCAGCAAAGAGCTTATCACCTAGTGTACGACGAGAATTAGGAATAACACGCTTTGCGAACTTCTCATCACGTACTTTCCTTTTCTCTTTTGCGGATAAATGATTGTAGTACTCTACATAGTCAGCATAATGATCACATACTTCATCAATATCTCCATATTCACGAAGCATGCCACCTTCAATCCACATAGCACTATCACAGAATTGACGTACCTGTCTTAAGTTATGTGAAATAAAGATTATGGTTTTACCTTGTTCTTTTAACTCAGTCATCTTATTCAGACACTTTTCCGCAAAACCTTTATCACCTACACTTAAAGCTTCATCGACAATCATAATATCTGGATCAAGACAAAGGTTAATTGAGAAACCAAGTCTTGATTTCATACCTGATGAATATTTCTTTACAGGCTGATAGAGGAAGTCACCAATTTCTGCGAAATTAATAACACCTTCTTTAATCGCTTCTATACGTTTTTTAGAGAGTCCTAATAAAGCACCCTTTAATTCAATATTCTCTAGCCCTGTCAACTGTGCGTTCAATCCTGTATTAATAGCAATAAGTGCCTGAGTTCCATTCACAATAATTTCCCCTTCATCAGGATCACAGATTCCAGCTAGAATAATTGACATAGTAGATTTACCAGAACCATTTGTCCCTAGAATACCTACAACCTGTCCTTTCTTTACCTGGAAGTTCAAATCCTTTAAAGCATAGAACTTGACATCACTTTTTTTCTCTTTAGATCTTAGTTCATATATTTTAGAAGCATGACGTGCTTCAATTGCAATATTTGAATCCATAATGCCTCCTAAATAAAGTCTACAAACTTAGATTTGAATTTATACATAATACAGCTGCCAAACACAAATAAGAAAGCTGTAATAGCCCAGAAACAGAAAGCAGAATATTTATAATACATAATTCCACGATGATAGAAGAAACAGTCACGATAGCCCTGAACAATATAATAAATAGGGTTAGTTAACATGATTCTCTGTAAAATAGATGGAAGGCTCTTCACATTCCATAGAATTGGAGTCATGTACAATAATAAACGCATAATAGCGAGCACTAGTTTTCTTGTATCACGTGCAAGCATATTAAGTACAGATGTTGTCATAGATAATGAAATCGAGAAGACAACACCACAGAAACAATAATAAATAAGACCTACCCAATGTAATGATGGATAATAGCCAGCAAAACAGAATAGGAGTGTCAATATACACATCAAGCAGAAGTGGTCAAATAACTTAGAAAGTACCACTGTAGCCGGAAGAACACTGACTGGGAATTTCATCTTAGTAATAATATTTATTTTAGAGAAGATAGCATTACACCCTGCTGTAATACATGGAGAAATAAAGAACCATACAACCATACCTCCAAGCATCCACCAGATATATTCAATACCATCTACTGACTTACGATTTAATACTAATCCAAATACAAACCAATATGTTAATACCTGAATAATTGGATTCGCAAAGTTCCAGAATAAACCTAACTTTGAGTCACGCATGTCAGCTAGTACTTCATATTTCGAAATAGAATAAATACGAAACAAGTTCTCGCTGTTTTCTTTGATCACATATTTTACAGCTTCTAACACGTTGGATCCTCCTTAATAATCTATCTTAATATTTATACAGCATTATACTTCAAAAAGCAATATTAGCCTTTTTCATTATACTTTATTTGCATAAAAAATACCATATTTAAAAAGGAGGGATCTACCCTCCTCAAATAATTATTTAATCGTCCAGCTTTCATCATGTGGATCAACTTTCCATGCTTTTAACTTTTCTAATGCTTCTTCTTTAATATAGTTGTGTTCAACAGCAACAGGAAGAAGTGCATCATAGTTAGATAAAGTCACGAAATGACAATCCTTATCAGCAAAGTTCTTAATAGAATCCTTTAAGCCATAAGTGAAGATAGCTACTAATCCTAATACTTCACATCCAGCTTCTCTTAATGCATCTACTACTTCTAATGAAGATCCACCAGTAGAAATTAAATCTTCTACTACTACAACCTTCATACCTTCTCTTACAACACCTTCAATACGATTCTGACGTCCATGAGACTTGTTTGAACCACGTACATATCCCATTGGTTTATTTAAGATATCAGCCACTAACGCAGCATGAGCGATACCTGCAGTTGAAGTACCCATTAATACTTCACAATCAGGATAGTTTTCCTGTACAAGTTCAGCTAAACCTTTTTCGATATCATTTCTTACTTCTGGGTAAGATAAAGTTAATCTATTATCGCAATAGATTGGTGATTTAATACCTGAAGCCCAAGTAAAAGGTTCATCAGGGCTTAAGAATACAGCCTTGATACTTAATAAATCTTTCGCAATTAATTCTTCTCTATTCATTATTATTCTCCTTGAAATTGATTAAATACTTCTTTATAAGCAGCAACTGGATCAGCTGCTTTAGTAATTGTACGACCTACTACGATATAGCTAGAAGTCATATCCTTAGCCATAGCTGGTGTAGTTACACGCTTCTGGTCATCTTTTGCATCGCTGGCAAGTCTGATACCTGGAGTAACTGTTAAGAAATCTTCTCCTACAGCATCATGAATACCTTTAGATTCTAATGGTGAACATACAACACCATCTAATCCTGCTTCTTTCGCATTCTTAGCCCATCTAATTGCAACATCCTGAATTGGTTCATGAATACCTAGTTCATCATCTAATACTTCCTGACTTAAAGAAGTAAGACATGTTACTGCGATACATAAAGGACGATCCTTGCCCTTTTCTTCTTCTAAACCTTCAATCGCTGCCTGCATCATAGCCTTAGAACCTGAAGCATGAACATTAACGATATCAACATCAAGACGTGCTAAGTTCTTCATAGCCATCTTTACTGTATGAGGAATATCATGCAATTTCAAGTCTAGGAAGATTGAATGTCCTCTTTCTTTGATAGCCTGAATGATTGCAGGTCCTTCTCCATAGAAGAGTTCCATACCTACTTTCACAAAGAGCGGTTCATCAAATTTATCTAGGAATTCAAGAACATCTGCTTTGTTTTTGAAATCGAGTGCAATAATTACTCTGCTTTTAGTCATAAACTACCCTCCATTTTTTTATTCTCTATGAAGTATACCATAAAACATATAAACCTGGGATACTTTTAAAAATAATAATCTAAAAACTTATCAGATGTTTTGACGAATATATTGTAATAGACATACAAAAATGATATAAATTAAAAATGAAAGATTTTTATAAGGAGTGAATATTTTGAACAAATCTAAATCAATTGTCAAGCAGGCTTCTATTCTAGCACTCGCTGGTATACTTGTACGTATTATTGGCGTTCTTTATAGAAGTCCATTAACCGCTTTAATTGGTGATGAAGGGAATGGTTATTACTCTACTGCATATAATATTTATGCAATGGTACTGCTTATTTCTTCTTACAGTATTCCAACCGCAATCTCTAAATTAATTAGTGAGAAGCTCGCTCTTCATCAATATAATAATGCACGTAAAATTTTTAAATGTGCACTAATCTATATTACTGTCGTTGGTGGTTCTGCTGCAATACTTACATTTATCTTAGCCCCATGGATTGTAACAGAAAATGCGGTATTCGCATTAAGAATTCTTTGCCCTACCATTTTCCTATCCGGTTTAGTCGGAGTATTAAGAGGTTATTTCCAGGCATATTCAACAACTGTTTATACATCTGTTTCTCAGATTATTGAACAGTTATTAAATGCCTTTGTGTCTGTAGGTGCTGCTTATTTGTTTATTCAGCCATATGCAAATAATCATACATTACTTGCTAGCCGTGGTGCTGGAGGAAGTGCCTTAGGTACAGGCTTTGGTGTTCTTGTTGCCCTTATTTATATGGTATGCGTTTATTTAAAAAAAGGCAGACACATGATTGATGAGACCGACGCGGATCCTCGTGTACAATCAGGACAGGCCATATTCCGTTCTATCCTTAATATTGTCACACCAATCATTATTTCTACATGTATCTATAACCTTGTTTCTACTATCGATATGTTTATCTTCTATGGTATTATGCAGGCACGTGGTGTTGCACTGATTGAGGTTGTTAAACTTTATGGTGTTTATGCTGGTAAATATGTTGTCTTAATGAATGTCCCTGTTGCGCTTGCAAGTGCAATGAGTACAGCAACTATTCCTGCGATTTCTAGTTCTTATGCATTAAAAGATTTCAAGGAAGTGCGTGCCAACATCAAGAATAGTACTTTTATTACTATGCTTATTCTAATACCTGCAGCTGTAGGTATGGGTGTACTCGCTTATCCTGTTATGGGTCTGATTTTCCCACAACCTAAGACATTGAAGATTGCCTCTACTGCACTTACTCTTGGTGCACCTGCGATTGTACTTTATGGTTTATCTACTTTATCTAACGGTATCTTGCAGGCGATTGGCGCAGTAAAAGTACCTTTAAGAAATGCTGCCAAAGCATTGGTTGTCCATGTAATCATCCTTATACTGATGCTTGTATTAGTGCCACCACAGTTCCTTAATGTTGGTATTTATCTACTTGTTATTGGAACTTCGCTTTATGCCTTACAGATGTGTGTCACTAACCAGTTCGCATTAAATAGACTTGTGGGCTATCATATCAATTTTAAGACTGCTGTTTTATTACCATTCGTTGCTTCACTATTTATGGGTGCATGTGCCTATGGTTCTTATTGTCTACTTTTCAAAGTATTCCATCGTGTCTTTATTCCACTTATCCTTGCAATTATGGTTGGTGTGGTTGTTTATTTCTTCAGTATTCTATTTATCTTCAAAGATCATTTAGAAATGTTGAATGGAATCCCTTATGTAGATAAGATTATTTGTAAACTATTCAAAAACAAAGCATAAAAAAATCCAGATTTGTCTGGATTTTCTTATACCTTCTTTTTATCGATTAAATCACATACATCCTTCATAGTATGAATAGACATTAATTCTTCATCAGAGAACTCAATTCCTAATTCTTCTTCCAAATCCATAATTAAGTCTACAACATCAAGAGAATCAATACCAAGATCTCTTAAGTTAGAATCTAATGTTAGTTCCTTGCCTTTTAATTTACTGCTTAAAGCTTCTTTGATTTTATCAAAATAATTCATGTTGTTCACCTCACAACATCAATTATAATACAACAATCCCCAAAATTACAATATACTTGTCACATAATCAAAAAATGCATCAATAGCTGCTTCCTGACGTCGGTAGTAAGTAGCACGAGAATAACGTGTCTTCCACCAGTGCTTATGTTCATAGAAATAATCTTCTAGAATGATATGATAATACTCATCACCGATAATGGATTGTGACTTTTCTATAAAGATAATACGTTTGGTGAGTTCCTGTTTTAAGTATATTCTATTAAGTAAATAATCTTCTTTAGAGGAAGAAGATGTTTGATAATAGTCCTCATAGTTGATGGAAGGATAATAGTTTGCCTGGTTTAATGAGTTGAGTATATTCTTGTCCTTCTCATATTGTTTAAGCAATAATCTAATAATTCTTATTTTTTCTTTCTTTGTCATAAAAAACACCTCCTATAGGGTATATACCCCATAAGTGGTGTTTTTTCTCATTAAATAATAAAAGATAGTTTAATATCTTCAATATCTTCTTCAGACATACCAATATTATATAAATAAGCTTTCGCACTACCATAGTGTTCTCTTAGATAATCTAGGAAAATCATCATATAACGTGGTGAAGATGTAAGATAACTTTCTGTTTCTTCATCCATCATCTCTTTAAGTGCTTCAATAATTTCCTGATTGTTGGCGTAAGATTCACTGTAGTCCTTAACGATATCATGATCGTGACATCCTGCAAGTTCTAATAGTAATGCTGCAATAATACCTGTACGGTCTTTACCTGCACTACAATGGAATAAGACACCTTCATAGAGATGATCCTTAAATACATCAAAGACAGCTTTGATCTGTTTCTGATGTGCTTCTAACATATAAATATAAACACCACCAAGGTCTTTATATTCCTTGACTTCACTAGGCACTACCTTTACGACTGCATCATCCATCAAATTAATTTCAATATTTTCTACATCGCGATAATCTTTAAATGGTGATGGCTGGGCCTGTTTTTCAAAATCAGAACGTAAATCAATAGTGACACGTACACCATAATCATAAAGTTTTTCTAGATCTTCATCCGTTGCATTCGCTGGTGCTGAAGCACGAATATAATGATGGCTTTTTGTATAATAGCCTTCCTGTGTTTCATATCCACCTAGATCTCTTGTATTTGTCATCTTATCTAAAGCGATTAAACGCTCTTCACTTGTCATATATTGCATATTTTACTCCTCAAAAGGTCTTACTCTTAATGTAACACCTATTTCATCTGTAATTTTCTGACATGCCTCAATCTTTTCTTCTCCAATAATATCAACAACAGTTAATACAACATTTGGAACATAAGCCTTACACCTCTTTGCAAAATCAAGCATATCATCAAAAGAAGAGATACCAAACTTAGAACGTGTAAGTTCTAAAAATTCTTCCTTTGTAGGGGCATTTAACGAGATAGACACTGTATCAAAACGTCCTTTGTATTCTGGAGTGACATCTCTACCATAAATATCATTGGCTAAACCGTTGGTATTAATGCGAATTTTCATATCTTTCTTAGTATCACGGATATAATCAATGACTTCTTTGATATCATCCCATCTTTCCATTGGTTCACCAAATCCACAGAAAACAATTTCTTTAAAATCATTGAGATCATACTTCTTGAATTCTTCAATAATCATTTCTTTAGAAGGCTCTTCCTTCAACCATAAAGAATTGTTCTCCATCATCTCTTTTGTCTGTCTTAAACAGAATGTGCAGGCGCATGGACAACGGTTAGTTGTATTAACATAGCATGTCACTCCTTTGGTAGAGTCTAAATGTGAAAGATCAATATAAGTATTTTTATAAAGTGTATATAAAATAGTCATCTTAGAAGTCTCCTAATTCACTTAAATATTGTTCAAAACATAAGCCATAATAAGTAGGTGTCCCTATTTCTTCACTATAAGCGATACATTGAGAAGAGAATTCAGTCGCCTTTTTTACACAATCATAGAAAGAATGATTATTCAAATAGCCTCCCGCAATAACGCTTGATACCACATCTCCAGTTCCGCTGCGATCTGGTCCGATGCGGTCTACTAGAATGCTTGAGGATTTTCCATGATCATAAATAAAATTCATGATATGCGCATCATCTACTGGTATTCCTGTCACGACAATCATCTGTGGACCTTTTAAAGAAAGTTCATGACACATCTGTCCTAATTCCTCTTCTGTCGGAATTACTTCTGGATAATCACGATCCAATAGTGTAACAAGTTCTGTTAAGTTTGGTGTCAATATATCTGCATAGTGAACAAGATCCTTCATGCTTTCAGCCATTTCTTTGCTGTAAGTAGCATAAAGATGTCCGTGATCCCCCATAACTGGATCTACTAATACAAATGTTTCTTTGCGCTTAAAAGATTTAATGAAATCAATAACGATTTCTACCTGTTCCTTTGAACCTAGAAAACCAGTCGCAATACCATCAAATTCTAGTTTCAAATCCTTATATGTCTGAATATAGTCAGGCATATGTTTTGTATAGTCATCAAAATGATAAACAGGAAATTGCGTATGGGTAGATAATATAGCGGTAGGTACCGGTACAGTCTGTATACGCATAGTAGATATAATTGGTGCCATAACCGCAATAGAACATCTTCCAAAACCAGTTATGTCATTAATTAAAGCCATTCTTTTTTGTCTCATAGTCTTACCTCGTACAAGTATTTTATCATATCAACACTTTTTTTCAATAAATAAGATATAATAGAGATGAGGTGAAAGAAATGGATTTTAATGAAAAGAAGTTAATAAATCAAACATACGAGAATAATTGGCTGATAGAAGAGACATATCAACAGAGTGATTTCCATCAATGTCATTTCAACAATATTACAACACAGGATATCGTGTTTGAGAATTGTTACTTCTATCAGACAATGTTTAATCAATGTGATTTATCTAATATCAAATTTGATAATTGTATGTTTAGACAGGTGCAGTTCAATAATTGCAAGTTATTAGGAAGTGATTTTTCTGAATCAAGCTTTGACCAGGTTATTTTTAATGATTGTTTATGTCATTTCGCCAATTTCTCTTTCATGAGAAATAAGGAGACACTATTTAATCGATGTGATTTGAGTCAGGCTATATTTCAAGATACTACGATGAATAAGACAAAATATAAGGAATGCAGAATGATTCAAACATCGTTTCTTCATGCACCACTTAAAAACATTGATTTATCTACATGTCTTATTGAAGCAATTGAAGCAGCTCCACAGGATGTAAGTGGCGTAATCATTGATGAAATGCAATCATCAGCTTTTATACACTTATTAAATATCAAAATAAAAGAGGCGTAACTACACGCCTCCTTCAGTAAAATGCATATTCTCAAGATAATTTTTTCCTGCTGTCATATCATATTGGACAAGCTTGTATTCTTTATATAATTTCTTCTGTGATGATGTAAGATCTTTATATTTCACAAGTTCTCCTTCATCATTCATCATTGCTGCATCAGTGTCTTCTTCAGAGCCTGCTGCAGCTTTTGTTGTTATAACAGGCAATTCATCAAGCACCTTTTCTAATAACGTAGTATAAGGAGTTGTTTTCGTAGATGTCTGTTTTTGTACAAGTGCCATGAAATCTGTTGGTGAAACTAGCTTATATTGATCATAAGCTGTCATACCTAGATGTTCTCTGGCATATTTATTAGAATAGATGAAATAATCTGTCTGGTGAAGAACAGTATTATTTTTTGTATTCCAGTAAATACCAGGTAGATGGTCACCATAGAAGACAAATGTCACAGGCTTATTAATATTATCTAGTTTCTCAATAAAATTCTTGACTGCAACATCTGTATGATGAAGTCCCATAACATATTCTTCTACCATGGCTTTTACCTTACTATCATTCACTGCATTACCGCTTGCGGCATATTTTTCTTTACCATTGTAGTAATTGTTGTCATATGGCAGATGATTCTGCATAGTAACAAGGTTGATCAGTTTACTGCCCTTTGCATCAATGATTTCATCAATCGTATTTGCAAAAGCTGTTTCATCTGAAAGATAAGGACTGCGATCAATACTATATTGATGCTTGATTGGATACTCTGAACCAAGATACATGAATTTATCAAAGCCGAAATTATCATAAACTGTCTGACGACTATAATAAACACCAATATAAGGATGAATAGCCACAGCTTGATTAAATAAACGAGAAAAAGCATACGCATTATTTTGTCCAGTGACTAACTGTGTATAAGGTGTTAAAGCAGCGGAGAAGAACCCTTGGTTAAGACCAGTTAAAGCCATATATTCCATATTGGCTGTCCCACCCCCATAACCTGTGCTAAACATGAGTCCTGATGTTGTGGATTTCATCAGATTTCTAATATAAGGGATAGGATCTTGAGAAAGTGTTAATTCAGGAATACGATATGGATCTGCAAAGCTTTCAGCAAGTCCCATAATAACGATCTGATCATTCCAGTCATTGTCTCTTTTAGCATTAATTTTCTTTGATTCCTTCGCATATTTTTTATAAATCTTTTCCATCGTTTCTTTACTATAGTTTTCTGGTTCATCCATAATAGAAATATCAATATTATTAAGGAATTGGAGAATAGGGCCATTCACTTTAGCACCATAAAGCTGATTAAAGAAGTAAGGTTCATCTCCTAAATTACGCATTAATGCGTTGACATAAGAGCCATCATGATTCATAACAACTGTTCCACTAAAGAAGATGACAGTCACAAGTACCCAGATCACACTCTTTTTTAGAGACATATGGAATGCATATGGATGCTTCTTTTCTAAATAGACGATAAGAAAAATAACAAGGACAACAAGGACAATTGTTGCAATAATGACTGTTGTTCCCATCATTCCTAGTAGATTCTTCCAAGCCTTGATCATAGCGAGATCACCTGGAATAATTGGTTCATCACGGAAAATAATCTTTAAATGATTCGCAACTGTAATAACAATCTGGATAAAGCCAGTAATAAGTACAGAAAACCAATAATGTCTTGTAACAGCTAAAAGGAAGCGTGCGACTAGGAAAAGCACAAATGTATTCAATAAGACAAAGAATTGTCTTCTAAAGAAAATATAGAAAAAGATATTATAGGATTGTGATGAGCTTGGTTGAATCATATAGGTTGTATTCATACCGATGAATGAAGCATAAGAAAGAATATATGCAAAAATAAGCATAACAATATTTATTTTATGATTCGATAAAAA
>NZ_DBPF01000004.1:4616-18726 GCF_002299355.1 Catenibacterium sp. UBA627 | reverse complement strand
ATCCACTCTTCACTCATCTCAAAGTTTTCGAAGTGTTTATTGATAGCATGATTTAATGTTTTAATACGTGGAAGACGCATTAAACATGCTGTAAGTAGCAGTACAATTAAAATAATGAGGAATGCTTCAAAGCCACCTAATAGAAAGAGTTTCTTTGAAGAAGTGCCTACAAGCGTTTCATTCCATGACACAATATTTTCTAGTCGCCCTGCCCCAACAAAGACAAGAGATGCAATTGGAATATAACAAATTGAAGACCATCTATTTAAGAATGGTATATTTTTTAATAATCGGATAAGAAGGCAGGCAATCATCACTTCAAAGAAAGAAGTTGATGTCGTAAAGCGTAATGCGGTAGACATATCGCCATGTACAATATCAGAACATAATGGCATAATACTAACGCATAGCACATCCATTAATGCAACTATAATAAATGGAATAAACGAAAAATGATTGTCTTCGTGCGCTTCAATAACGCCTAGATAAAATAATATAAATGTGAATGGAACACTATATCCATCTCCAAAACTCAATAAATCGATACCACTGAGTGTAGGTAATGCCAGAAGTCCTAAGAGTAAATACTTTAAATATTTATGGTTAACCTTCTTCATAAATGGATAGCAGATCAAAGAAAGAATCACACCTGTGATTACAGGAGATACGTTTCTTATAACTGGAAAGAAGATAGAATAAAAGGCATTTGTATCTATTCCCTTTGTAAGCAAGAAACAGATAATCGCAGAAAATATACCAGCCACAACAGTATAAATCCATAATTTCAGTGCTTCTGAAAGACTGTTTTCCTTATTAGAATAAATATATCCTAAAGATATGATAACAAGATCGAGTCCTATTAATGTGGCTATGTGACAGATCTGTAAAGCACTCATTAAAAGACCGACATTATTTGTATTTAATACATTGGCATGGGATGTCCAAAAAAACTGATCAAGAAGCATCAGTAGTGTCCCTACTATTAAAGATAAGTGTGCTGTATGTGTCTTTTTCAAAATAGTTTTCTCCCTTTTACATTTAATGCAAATTATTATACCATTTTAGCATAAAAATAACATTAAACAATACAATAAAAATGCTAGAAAAAAGGGGGCTATTTAAAAAACATAAAAAATCCCAACAAATTCTTGTTGAGATCCATTTTATTAATATGCTCTTGCAAAATAAACGACATGTTTTGCTTTTTTACCACAGCATGGACATACGCCATCTGCTTCTTCATGTTCATCGATACAACGTGAAGTTGCCTGATAAAGTTCCTTGATCTTTAATTCGCATGCTTCTTCACCACACCAGTTCATCTTGACATAGCCACCCTTTTCATCTAATACTTTACCAACTTCATCTAAAGTATTTACACGAGTAATATGGCTATTTAAGAATGCTGCTGCCTTATCATACATTTCCTTATGGATTGTTTCTAATGTATCATGAATTGCCTGTGGAAGGTTTTCATCTAAGTCCATCTGCGTCTTGACACCATCATTACGTTTTACAACAACACAATGACCGTTTTCAATATCACGTGGTCCTACTTCAATACGTACTGGAATACCACGCATTTCTGCTTCAGAGAACTTCCATCCTGGTGATTTATCACTTGCATCTACACTTACTCTCATACCTGCTGCTTTTAACTGTGCTGCGATTTCATCTGCTTTTTCAAGTACGCCAGCCTTCTTCTGCTGAATTGGGATAATAACTACCTGTGTTGGAGCAAGTCTAGGTGGTAAAACAAGACCATTATCATCGCCATGAACCATGATGATTGCACCTAATAATCTTGTAGAAACACCCCATGATGTCTGATAAACATGTTTTAACTTGTTATCCTTGTCTAGGAATGTCATGTTGAATGCCTTCGCAAATCCCTGACCGAAGTAATGAGATGTACCAGACTGAAGAGCCTTACCATCATGCATTAATGCTTCAATAGTATAAGTTTCTTCAGCACCTGCAAATTTTTCTCTTTCAGTTTTACGTCCTGTTAACATTGGGATAGCAAGTAATTCTTTTGCAGTTTCTTCATAAATATCTCTCATCATTAATGTTTCAGAACGTGCTTCTTCTTCAGTAGCATGAATTGTATGACCTTCCTGCCATAAGAATTCAGAACCACGTAAAAATGGTCTAGTAGTCTTTTCCCATCTTACAACTGAACACCACTGGTTATATTTCTTTGGAAGATCACGATAAGAGTTTACAATCTTAGCATAATGTTCACAGAATAATGTTTCTGAAGTAGGTCTAACGATTAAGTGTTCTTCTAAATCATCTAAACCACCTTTAGTAACAACTGCACATTCTGGTGCAAATCCTTCTACATGATCTTTCTCTTTATTTAATAAAGATTCAGGAATCAGCATTGGCATATAGACATTCTGATGTCCTGTTTCTTTAAATCTCTTGTCCATGTAACTCTGAATCTGTTCCCATAAAGCATAACCATATGGGCGATAAATAATAAATCCTTTAACACTAGAATAATCCATTAATTCTGCTTTACGACATACATCTGTATACCACTGAGCAAAATCAACGTCTCTTGGTGTAATTGCATCATTTTTAATATTATTTTTTGCCATAACTTTCTCCTCTCCTGTACGATAATATTATAACTATTTTTATGAAAATGAAAAGGATTAATCTAACGCACGCTGATAATAATGTGCTGTAATCATTGAAGCGGTGATATAAAGCTTTGAAAAACAAGGAGATGCAGATAATGCATGAATCAATGTTTCATAATAATCATTCATCTTATACTGCAGTGTATCATCAATAAATAAGATATCCTGATGTGAAATCAAAGAAGATAGACTATATCCTAAAACAATTGTACATAAGCCAATCATTGAAGAATCCTGTACTAAAGACATTTGATGATCTTGATTAAGATATAGCTTGTCATCTTTGATCTCAAGTTCCAAACAACCATGCGTGATTTCTTTTAATAAGCGATTTGCCCTCACCATCATCTGCTTTATAAATGGTGCCATGTCTTCTTCAAGAGGGACTGTCTGTTTATGTAGTAATGTAAGAATTTTCTGATTATTGAGGCATTCCTTCTTCTTATTTTCAATAAAACAATCATCTACATAAATAATAAAAGAATATTTTTGAATGATGTCATTACAGAACATTTCAGCATTCTTGATTTTTTCTTCTAAAGTGAGATATTCTTCTTTTACTTCTTCAATAGCCAATAATATCTCATGATAGTCCTGTTTAAGTGCTGGAAGATGTTTTTCTAATTTATGAAGATACCCTATCTCATCTAGAAGTTTCTTATCTTTCTTATAATGAGATAAATAATCTGTATTCAGAACACTGAGTTCTCTAATAAACATCTCTTTAGAGATATCTTCTGTAATATGCAGTTCTTTTTTCTTTTGAATAATCTTTTCAATGAGCCTTTGATGACGCACCATATAAGTGGCTTTTTCTATGCGTTTCTTCTCTAGATCTTCTCTTGTTTTTTCTAATATAGCTTCTTTTTTAAAAAGAAGTTCTTGAGATACTTCTCTTCCTTCTATCAAACACGGTTTGGGATGATGAAGAGAGCCACATACAGGACAAGGTGTTCCTTCTTTTAAGTCCTTAGCAAGAATACCTGCAAGACTATTCATATAATGATGATACATACGCATATAATCATCGTTTTCACTACCATAAAGATATACAGCACGACTATAGGACTGTTCTAAATCAAATAGATGATCCTGTGAAAGTAAATACTCATCATAAAGTAATGAGAGCTCATTTAATCCTTCTCGACGTCTATCGATGGTCTGCTGCTGTTTCTTTCTAATAGCGGCTTTCTTTTCCATATCATTTAGTTCAGTAACAAGTTCTATTTCACGCAGAACCTTCTTTTTCTTATCTTCTAAGGATTTTTCTAGTTGATCTAAATGATTGGAATAGAGAGATAGATAAGGCTTATTCTTAGTAATATAAGCACATGCACTCTTATAATCTTCATAACTATTTAAAAAAGCCATTGTGTCATTAATCTGTTCCTCTATCATTTTTGTATCACTCGTCATAACAGGTTTTGTAGATACAAAGGAACGCATAAGTTCCTCTGTAGGTGATTGAATCCAAGTTTCTATAAAAGAAGAAGGCATAATAAATTGATGTAGGAACTGATTATAATTCATATTTAAAATGTTGTGGATATGGTGCTTGGCTTCTTCATTTTCTAGACCATCACATTGAAGAATACATTTTCTATTCCTATACATACGTTCAATGGTATGTATGGTACTGTTTAGTTCAAATGTAAGATAAACTCTCTTAATAATAATTTCTGTCAAACCAAAAAAAGCGAATGTGAGACCATTGACGACTGTATTATGATTTTCAATATAATTTAAATGATTCTTTAATGAAGTGAAGTCAGTCTCAACATTCTTA
The DNA here is from genome assembly GCF_002299355.1 of Catenibacterium sp. UBA627. Lineage (NCBI taxonomy): Bacteria > Bacillati > Bacillota > Erysipelotrichia > Erysipelotrichales > Coprobacillaceae > Catenibacterium > Catenibacterium sp. UBA627. The sequence goes on along the minus strand of NZ_DBPF01000004.1, from coordinate 14,289 downwards.
TCAAATGTTTCAATTATGAGATGTAATAGGTTCATAATGTCCTCCTATTACCATTATAGAAATAATAGACCGGATAATCAAAGGAAATAAAGAAGGCCACTATAAAAGTCAAAAAAAGTGCTCTTAATGAGCACTTTGATTAATAGTGGTCAACCGGAATTGAACCGATGCCTCGTCTATCAACACGTTCTGCCAGTCTAAACTATCTTCCACTGATAAAAATGTAGCAAAGTTTTATTATAACTTCAATNNTAATAATGATCTTTTTAATGCGACTCTGACAAAAAAAGGAATAGCAAAAAGCTATTCCTTAGTGAGAAAATCCCATTTTTCTACTTCTTTTGTTTTACTTACAACAAGGAAATGATCTCCTGGCTGAATAATATAATCAGCACTAAAGTCCATTGTCATCTTAGGTGAACCTTGAGGTTTAATACCTACAACGTTCATACCATAAACTCGACGGATATTAACATTAGAAAGTGATTTACCTTCCCAATCCTTAAGTGTTCTAATCTCTACAATAGAATATTCTTCATCAAGTTCTACTAAATCAACAATAGAACGTCTTAATAAATGTTTAGCAAGCTTATAAGCCATTTCTTTTTCTGTATTAATAACACGATCAGCCCCTACTTTTTCTAAGATGATCTTCTTACGTTTTGTACGTGCTTTCGCAATAACATAAGGGACATTTAATTCCTTTAATAATAGTGTACATGATACCGCTTCTTCAAAGTGTTTAGAAATAGCTACAACTGCAACATCAAATGTATTGATATCAAGTTCTAATAATTGTTCACGATCAGTGACATCTGCAACAATTGCTTTAGTGACATTGTCTTTAATTCTACTAACACATACTGGGTCAATATCAACCGCAAGAACTTCTACTCCAAAGTCTTCTAATGTTTCAGCAAGTGTACTGCCAAAGATCCCTAATCCTAAAATAGCTACCTGTTTTGGTTTATTACTCATAATTACTCCTCCTAGCCAACAAGTACATCCTCATCTGGATATTTAAATTCTTTTGTATTTTTATCATGTGAACGTTTAGTAAATAAAATCATTAATGAAATTGGACCAATACGTCCAGCATACATCAAGATAATATCTACGCATTTACCAACTATACTTAATGCAGGTGTAACAGATGCACTCAGTCCTACTGTACCAAATGCTGAGAATACTTCCAATAGGATATTTAAGTAATCCTGTTTAGGTTCTGTTATAAGCATAATAGAAGATGAAATAATACAAAGCATTAGTCCAAGGAAAAAGATAGAAAAAGCTCTTACGAGTGTTCTTTTCTTGATACGACGCTGGAATACTGTTGTTTCTTCAATACCTCGATAAGTTGTTCTCATTAATAGTAATACTAGTGCAAAAGTAACTGTTTTAATACCTCCGGCAGTAGATGCAGGAGACCCACCGATAAACATAAAAGAACACATTAATATTTTTGTGATTCTATTAAGTGAATACATATCAACAGTAGAGAATCCAGCTGTACGAGTTGTCACTGATTGGAAGAATGATACAACAAGTTTATCCTGAAAATTCATTTTTCCAATAGTTAATGGATTGTTAAATTCCATCACAAAAAATAATACAGTTCCTACTACAATTAAAGACACAGTCATCACTAACACAATTTTAGTATGTAACGCAAAACTGCCAAAAAGATGATGCCATGAAAAGCTTGATGATCTTCTTTTTTCTTTAATATATTTATCATGAATATCTAATACCACAATAAAACCTAGCCCACCCATGATAATTTCAAATGGAACAATGAAATTAATAATAGGACTAGTGTTATAGGCAACAAATGATGTTGAACCACACAAATCAAATCCGGCATTACAAAATGCACTAATGGAATGCCATATACCATAATATAAGCCTTTAAGAGCACCTAAACGAGGCATAAAAAACATTGACAAGAAGATTGCTCCAATCGTTTCTATTGAAACAGTATAAATAAAAATAGTTTTCAAGAGTCTTGGAAGCATACTTAAAGAATTCTGATTGAGTGCTTCAGTAAAGACAAGTTTTTTACTTAATGTAATTCTTTGTCTTGCAAGAAACAAGAAAAGATATAAGAAAGTTAAGAATCCAAGACCACCAATTTGGACAAGTATGATAAGAACAATCTGTCCAAATAAATTATATTGATCTACAACAGTTAAGGGTGAAAGCCCTGTTACGCATACAGCCGAAGTTGAAATAAATAAATTATCTAGAAAACTAGCTGCATGATGTTTATTTGCGAATGGTAAAGAAAGTACTATAGCACCAAATATAATAACTGCAAGGAAAGAAAGAGATACTTTCTTTGGTGCAGAAAGGTGACCAGAATGCTTTCTTTTACCTAAAACAATATCTTTCATAAATATTTCTCCTATAATCGCATCTATTCTAACACCAAGATGTGACAATTCCAATACTAGTCTCTCTTAGAAACATAATATTGTGTAATTTCTTTTTTAGAACACTCATAACCAATAACTAAAATAGCACCTGCAAGATCTAGTGCAAGATCCTTCATAGAATCAGCGAGTGCTTCATGTCCTTCTAATGGTTCATCATCACTTGATACAATTGTTGCACGTGTTGTTGCCATATATTGCTGGTTATTGGTATGGAAGATATCATCAACTGTATATTCACATAATTCCCATACAGCCCCTACAGCAAGTGAGAAAGCAACAACAAATATATATAATAATGCACGGTGCATAAATAGATATTTAGTACGCATGACTAACATCTGTAGCAACCATAAAGCGATAAATGAAAGAATGATTCCTGAAGTGAAATGAAGTAATGAATCCCACCAGGCTATTTTTCCATAGAAGTTTAAACCATCACCAAGTACTAATCCTAAAAAAGCAAAAGCTGTAACACTGATATGTACTTCAACTGGTACTTCAAAGTTTGCAAACTTCTTCAAGAGTCTTGGTGAGATCAAAACGATACTCATCGCAATATATTGTAATAGTGAAAAGAACAATCGCACGCGCATCTTTTCTTTTTTTACATAGAATAAAGCAACCATTGTGGCAATTGCAAGAATAAGAACAATAAAAGATAAGATTCTTTTAAAAACTCTAACACGGCGTCTTGTTTTTTCACTGTATTCAAATTCATTGTTATTCATGAAATTTCCTCCTCGTTCATGTATTATAGCACATTTCTCCTATAATAAACCTTAATTTAATGTAAAGCAAAAAAAACTCCCAGGCGCGAGCCTAAGAGTTTAAGTGAAAATCAATGTTATGCTTTTCCTTCAAGAATAGGTTTTACAGTAGTATCAATGATTTCCTGTAAAGTATTACAAGATTTGTCAAATTTTTCCTGATCAGATTCAGTTAAAGGTAATGTTAAGATTTCACGGATACCTGCTCTGTTGATGATTGCTGGAACACCGATATATAAACCTTCATGACCATACTGACCTTCAAGGTAGCATGATAATGGAAGAACTGTATTTTCGTTGTTTAAGATTGCATCTACTAATCTTGCAAGAGACATACCGATACCATAGTAAGTAGCTCTCTTCTTGTTGATGATTTCATAAGCTGCATCTCTAACCTGTTCGTAGATTCTCTGTAACTGATCAAATGGTACTTTTCTTTCTTCTACTACTTCAAGAAGTGATTTACATCCGATATATGCGTTTGTCCAAGATACGAATGAGCTATCACCATGTTCACCCATGATATAACCGTGAACTGAAGCTGGGTTTACTTCGAAGAAGTTACCAATTTCATATCTTAATCTTGCTGTATCAAGCATAGTTCCTGAACCAAGAACCTGGTATGGATGAAGACCAGTAGCCTTCTGCATTACGTAAGTCATAATATCACATGGGTTAGATGCTACTACGATAACACCATTGAATCCTGATTCTTTAATAGACTTACCAACTGAAGCCATGATCTTTGTGTTAATTGCAACTAATTCAAGTCTTGTCTGACCTGGTTTCTGAGCAGCACCAGCAGTTACAACGATAACGTTTGCATCTGCACAGTCAGAATAATCACCTGCATAAACCTTTAATTTACCGTTTGCATATGGTAAACCATGAACTAAGTCCATTGCTTCCCCTTCTGCCTTTTCAGTATTAACGTCTACTAATACTAATTCGTCAATACCCTTGTGGTTCATTAAAGTATAAGCCATACTCATACCTACAAAACCTGTACCAACTAGAACAACCTTACGGTTACCCTGAGCAGGCATGTCATTTAAATAATCTGTCATTGCCATAATTTATTTCACTCTCCTATACTTAGAAGTATAGTATAATCATTTCCCAAATACAATAAAATATTTGCGTTTTAAATAAAAAAATTTTTTAAAATTTGGTTGATAAATTCACACTTTTTCGATGTATACGTTTTCAATATTTCAAAGAATGTAAGTGTAAGTGAATTCATCACAATGAATTTATTCTTTTTAGTTGTGATGGTTAAAATTGACTTTCGGTCAACTGCTAGTATAATTATTGAAGGAGGTATTTATATGAATGCTCTGACTGATATTAAATCTAAAATAGAGAAAAATAAAGAAGAAAAAAGGGAACGTCTTCTAGCAAGTGCAACTGCGCTATTTGCTGAAAGGAATTTTAATAATACATCTATTTCTGATATCGTAAATAAAGCAAAAGTCGCAAAAGGTACTTTTTATTTATATTTCAAAGATAAATATGATATTAGGAATCAGATAGTTCAGGAAATCAGCAGCGAACTTTTCAATAATGCAATGAAAGAGTTAAAAAAACATAACGAGATTACTCATTTTGCAGATTCTTTAATATTTATTATTGATCATGTTATTAATGCCCTTGTTGCTAATCCAACAATTCTCACTTTAATGAATAAAGATTTATCTCTTGGTGTTTATTCTCAGGAACTTACAAAGATTCTAGAAGAAACAGATCATTTGAGTCTTTATGAATTATTTAAAGATGGCATTGAAAGAGAGAATCTAAATATTGAAAATATTGATATTACATTCTTTACTATTGTAGAACTTGTTGGATCGACATGCTTTAGCTGTATAGTAAATAAAATTCCTTGTTCTATTGAAGAGTATAAACCTTATCTTTATGATCTAATTCGCACTTTACTTCATGTTGCTTAAAAAAAAGCAGCATTTTTATTTATGCTGCTAATAAATCGTTGACATAGTCAAGAAGCTTCTTTGTATCTGTATAAGTTTCTCCACGTGTGTTTTCTTTAAAGACAACTGTAATGATTGTCTTCTTTTTTACTTTAGAATAAGTAACAAGACATCTGCCCGCAAGATTTGTAAAGCCTGTTTTACCACCAATAACTCTCTTATCATAATAAGTAGAATCTTTCTGTGTCATCATTACATTCTTCATTTCACGATTCGGATTGGATTCAAAGATATAGCTTTCTGTAGAAATGATTTTTCTTAATTTCTTATTCTTATAGAATTCTTTTGCAATAAGTGCCATATCCTTTGTACTGCATGTTTCTTTTAGCCATCCTTTATCTGCATAACTTAGTCCATGAGGATTAGAAACATCTACTTTCGTACAGCCAATCTTTTTAGCCCTCTTGTTCATTGCTTCAATAAATCCATCATAGCCCCCCTTATAATTCTCGGCCAGGGTAAGAGCCATTTCATTAGAACTCTTTAAAAGCATTCCATGGATCACATCTTTAAAAGGAATTCTTTCACCATCATAAACTGGTGCTGTATGAATAAATACACGATCTGGTAAAGACATAATATTACTTGTAGTCAGTTCGTCATTATCCTTATAATAATCAATCGCAACGAGAGCACTTAAGAGTTTAATAGTAGAAGCAGGATAACGTGATTCCTGTTCATTTTTTGCATAATAGACCTTTCCAGTATCAGCATCCATCACCACTGCAGAAACATCTTCAGTATTAAGTGTGGGCTGTGGAATAGAAACAACTTTCTTCTTTTCTTCTTTGACTGGTTCTTTTGTTGCACATGCACTCAGCAAAAAAATGGCACATAGCATACAAATCCATTTACGATATTTCATTTTTTATCACCTTCTCAGAATATCTTAGCGATTTTCTGCCTATTCATCAATCTGATTCAGTCATTTTTCATTTTTTTTGAATAATAATATGTTATAATGATTTGGTAAAGGAGAAATAGTATGGTTAATTATCCAAACCTGAAAAAGGCATCGGTTAATGTGTCTATTCCTAAGAATTCTACAAGTAAACACTATACTGCTTTTCGTGGAATGAGCTTAGAAGAAGACATCAACCTATCTAACACCTATTACTTATCTGTTGATCAGGCTGTCATCTATAAAAAACCGACGCCTATCCAGATTGTAAAAGTCGATTATCCTTCACGAAATAAAGCCCGTATAGTTGAGGCATATTACCAGGCGCCATCTACTACGGATTATAATGGTATTTATAAAGGCAGATATATTGATTTTGAAGCCAAAGAAACAAAATCATTACGATTTCCTTTTCGTAATATTTCAGAGCATCAGATCAATCATCTTGAACGTGTGCAGCGTCATGGAGGAATTGCCTTTATTATTATTGCCTTTACATCTGTGGGCGAAGTCTATTTACTGGATGCTTCAATTATAATAGAGCGCTTTTTTCATGACAAGAAGCAGCATATAAGTTATGATGAAGTGAAAGAAAGTGGACATCTTATTAAGCAGGGCTACCAGCCTAGATTGGCTTATTTAGATGTAATCGATGAATTTTACCTTAAGGAGGATACTTTATGAAGGTTCAATCAACCAAGGACGCAAAACAAATAAAGAAAACAATCAAAATATGTATTATCGCATTATGTGTTCTTGTAGCGAGCGGTAGTGGTTACCTTGGATTCAAGATTTATCAACAAATCAGCAATTTTGATATTGATAATCTTACAACAACTTCCTACTCTTCTCAGGTTTCTCAAGATGGAGAAACATATTACAAGTATGGCAGTTCAATTGGGAAATATGTAAGTTATGATGATATTCCTGAAGTTATGATTGATGCTGTTATTTCTGCAGAAGACTCACGTTATTTTGTACATAATGGTTTTGATATTCCACGTATTATCAAAGCATTTATGACAAATATCTTAGCTGGTCATACTGTTGCCGGTGGTTCTACAATTACGCAGCAGCTAATCAAAAAAACATATTATCCAGATGCAGAAAAAACAATTGAAAGAAAAGTTGGAGAAGTCATCCTTTCAATTGAAGCGACTCAGCAAACTACTAAACAGAAAGTACTTGAACTTTATCTCAATAAGATCTATTTCGGTAAGTCAAATAGTTCTATTGGTATTTATGGGGCAAGCTACTATTATTTTGGTAAAAGTCCTGATCAGTTAACTTTACCAGAAGCCGCATTACTTGCTGGTACTATTAACTCACCAGTCTCATATGACCCATTCAAGAATTTAACTCTTGCAACAAAAAGAAGAAATATCATTCTTAACTTAATGCATGATCATGGATATATCACTGCAAAAGAGAGAGACGATGCGAAGAACGTAAAAGTAGAAAACATTTTAAAGAATGATCCAGTTCAGACAAATGGTAAATATGCTTCTTATGTTGATCGTGTTACTCAAGAAGTAAAAGAGTTAGGTTATGATCCTAACAAAACTAAGATGACAATCTATACCTATATGGATCATGATATGCAGCAGTATCTTGATGATGTATCATTAAGTAAGAATTATAGATTCACTGATCGTGATATGCAGGCAGCTGCTTCAGTACTTGAATCAAAAACTGGACGTATTATCGGCCTCATGTCTGCAAAGAATTATCGTGCGAATAACTCAGATGCAACTTATCTAGATTATGCTTATACATTAAAAAACAGAAGACAGCCAGGTTCTTCTATTAAACCTATTATTGACTATGCAACAGCATTTGAATATCTGAACTGGTCTAGTGGACATACAGTAGATGACTCAGAATTCACTCAAGGCAGCTGGCATCCAAAGAACTGGGATAACAACTACCATGATGATGTACTTCTAGAAGATGCACTCGCAAATTCTTGGAACTTAGCAGCCATCCATACTTTAAATAGTGTTGTGAAAAAGGTTGGTAATAATCAAGTTGTAAGCTTCTTAAAGGGTCTTGGTTATAACATGGACGATGAAGATTTCAATTTGAACTATGCCATCGGTGGATGGAAATATGGTACAACTCCTACAATGCAGGCAGCCGCTTATGCAGCAATCTCAAATGGTGGTACTTATATCAAACCTCATACAATCCAGAAGATTGTCATTAATACAACTGGTGAAACAATCAACGTTGATGATGATATCCAGAAACAGGCAAGTGAAGGTATGAAAGATTCTACTGCTTTCTTACTTCGTCAGGTTATGACAAGCTATGTTAAGAGTAATAACAGTTATTCAGCATTCGATGTTGGAAGTCAGATTGGTGCTAAAACTGGTACTTCAAACTTCGATGCAACGATCCCTGCACTTGCTGGTAAGGACAAAGACCATTGGTTATGTGCTTATTCACCTGATTATGCATGGGCTTGCTGGAATGGTTTTCCTGGAGAAATATCTACAAAGAAACATAAGTATCTTGCAAGTGGTATGAATGATGCAAAGGCTATTGCTGCAAAGATTGCGAAAAAGCTTGCAACTCGTAAGTTACAGAATAGTTACGAAACACCAAGCAGTGTTGAACAGGCACGTATGGTTAAGGGTGCATATCCTTATGTTTCTCCAAGTTCTTCTACACCATCAGATAAGATTATGACTGCATGGTTTGTTAAAGGTCATGGCCCTAGTGGTGTGGATGATGGTTCTTCTTATGCAGATGAATATAAAGTACCTGAATTGAAATCATTTAACGCTTCTTTAAATTCCAACAATTCAATTTCTGTCACATTCGGTTCTTATGATCCTGAATTTGAAGGTAAAATCAGCTGTGTTGTAGAAATCAGTGATGGTTCTTCTTCTAGAACTGAAACATTATCTTCAACAAGCGGTACACTTGAATACCGTGCTGAATCAGGAAAAACTTATACAGTGACTGGTTATTATAAACTAAAGAGCGGTGACACAACTTCTAATAAGAAGTCAGTGAGATTATCTAGTAGCGGAACAAGTGAACTAGGTACTGCAAGATTTAGTGTCAATGCGAACGGTACAGCAGTTGCGAATGGTTCTACTATTTCAGCAACATCTGTCAATGTCAGCACATCTGGTCCTAGCGGTCATACAATGATAGTTTCATGTAATGGTAATAGTCAGACGGTAAGCTGCGGCAGTGGTGCGACAATCAGTGGTTTATCATGTGGTAGATCATATGTGATTACTTTCACTGAAAAGAGTGCAAGTGGAGAATCTAAATATATTGGTTCTATTCGTTTTACAGTACAGACAGATGAATGTCAACATGATGATCATAACCACTGATAAAATCAGTGGTATGAACCCGCCCTGTAAGGGCATGTCGTTGTGCGAGTCCTTCGACTACTGAAGACTGACAACCACAACACGTTTACCTATAACCCCTAAAAGGGGTTTTTTCATTTAGTTTTATCTCCTGTAAAAGGATCAATAAACTCCTTCATGCTCATCTGATCCAAAAGTCTATCTTCCTGTAATTGATTTCTTATATATCGTTTTACAGCTTCTTCATTGT
>NZ_DBPF01000004.1:0-4464 GCF_002299355.1 Catenibacterium sp. UBA627 | reverse complement strand
ATACGCTATATTTTGGTGGTATCGTCATCAACATATGTATATGATCAGGACATGCCTCAGCCTCATGAATTACAACTCCTGGTTTTCTTTCTGCTACTGCTCTGAGAATAGCTCCTATATCTTTTCTTAATTTTCTGTATATTACCATTCTTCTGTACTTTGGTATAATGACTATGTGATATTTGCAATTATACGTTGTGTGTGATAATGTATTATCATCTCTCATTGAGAGTCCTCCTCTGATTATAATTCTTGCGGTTGCCAGCCACTTTTATTATATTATTGGAGGTTTTTTTCTCACCATCTCTGAAAGTTTTTTCGACCATACGCATAGCGTATGGTTTTCTTTATAATTAAAAGGATTCCAAACGGAATCCTTTTTTGTGTATTGAAAAAAGAATCCCAAAACAAAGGATTCTTTTATAGTTTCTTATTCTTTTCTTTGCAGAGATCTACTAAAGGACATTCCTTGCAATGAGGTGACATTGCCTTACAATGGTATCGTCCAAAGAAGATCATCTGATGATGTGTTTTAATCCATCTATTCTTAGGAATAGTCTTCATTAATTTCTTTTCTACAGTGAGGACTGTATCATCTGGTTTCGCAAATCCTAGTCTTTTAGAGATACGCTCAACATGTGTATCTACCGCAATAGCCGGATAACCAAATCCTTCTGCCATAACAACATTGGCAGTCTTTCTTCCTACTCCTGGTAAAGATATTAAAGCATCATGAGATGCTGGTACAACGCCATTAAAGCGTGCCTGAAGGGCCATAGCCATAGCCTTGATATTCTTTGCCTTATTCCTATAAAGCCCTATAGAATGAAGATCTGACTCCAATTCAGGCAGTGATGCATTCGCATAATCATCTACTGTTTTATATTTTTGGAAAAGATGCGATGTAAGCTTATTGACTGATTCATCTGTTGTCTGGGCAGATAACATCACTGCGACAAGCAATTCTAAGTTATTAGAATGATTCAGTACACAACGTGCATCAGGAAACATCTCATCAAATGTATTAAGTATTCTATCTTGTTTTGTTTTAATCATTTTCCCACCAATTATAATTTCTTACTTCTTCACTGACCTCTGGCTCTTCTTCTTGATATTTCTTAATATAATTCTTAGAATGAGCCCAGTTTTCTAATACTCTCTCTACATATCTAAAAGAGAGCGCATTTGATTTTACGGCTTCTTTTAAAGCAGATACAATCATCTCATCATCGTAACCAGTTCTTTTAAACTGATTGATATATTCAATATCCAAAGTACTCATTGTACGTCCAAACGCATCTTCGAATACTTCTACAAGGTTTACTTCTTCCTTCTTTTCAACCTTTATTCCAAGCAATAGCTTTTCTAAAGGTTTAAAATCAATTTTTAAATTAATTCTATCTAGATAATGACGATCTACAAGGCCTATCATGATATCATCAATATCTTTAATAGATAATGAAGAAAATTCAGCCACTTTTTGAGGATAAATAGGTCTTACCCCTAATTCACTCAAGGTCATCATCAACAATAATATATGTGTTTCTTGATCTGTTAGTCCTATAGACTTTCCCTTCAGCAAGAGAAGTTTCTTGAAGTCTATACATTGATAATCTGTAAGTATTTGTGTACTCATAGGCGATAATATTTCACAAACTTTCCTTCATCTAAAGAATAATAGAAATAATAGAGATGAGCATCGTTCTGGTATTTACCAAAATAAACAAGATCTCCATTTTCATATCCTATTGTTAAATCAGTGACATTTACTTTATATTCATTATTGATTGTATGAATGACATCTTTCTTTTTTGCAACAGAACCACTATAAGAATCTACTAATTTATATTGAGTATTGTAGACCTGGTAAACTTTCTTTTTCTTCTTATCTTTAATACGAATGATATAGTAGGTCTTAGAGCTGTTATATTCATTAAAATAATCATCATAGTTTAGCTTATATTTATTAATAATCTTGTTTCTTTCTAATGCGATGTTATTTTCATGATTGAAATAAGGAACATGTATATTTAACATACAGAAAGAAACAAAAACAAGAATAACCACTAATAATGCGATAATTACACGATATATCCAATTATTGTCTTTCTTATTATAATTCATATTGACCTCCATAGTGCCACTATTATAGCGCATTTAGGACAAAAAAAAAAGAGATTCATTAATTTGAATCTCTATTAGAACTGCTTAAAATCATAAATAGAATTCTTAGCATACTTGCAAGAGTCGCACATACACCAGCAACATAAGTTAATGCGGCAGCATAAAGCATCTGCCATGCACCAGCATACTCATTTTCATTTAAATATTGTGCTTGTAATATCGCAAGTCCTCTTTTAGAGGCATTAATTTCTACTGGTAATGTAATAATCTGGAAAGCTAAAATACCACACATTAAGAAGAATCCTAAGAAAGCGAGCCTTGTAGAACCTAAAGCAAGACCAATCATAATCGCAATCCATCCCAAATAGTTACCTACATTACATAATGGAATAATCGCATTTCTTACTCTTATTGGCATATAGTTTTCATGATATTGAATAGCATGACCACATTCATGAGCCGCAACAGCACAAGCGGCAATTGTTGTACCATGATAAATATCACTAGAAAGACTGACACTATTATTGGAAGGATCAAAGTGATCAGATAATTCCCCTTTCACTTCATAGACAGGAACATGTGTCATACCATGAGAATCTAATATTTCCCTTGCAACCTGCGCCCCAGTAATCCCACGGCTATTTGGTCTACGACGATATTTCGCATAAGTCGACTTAATCTTTGCCTGACAATATAAAGAAAATACCATCGCAATACCTACTAAGATTGTACCAAGCATATATCCTGGATTTGTCATTAAATAATAACTCATTTTCATCAACTCCTAATAATTATTATACATGAAATTTATTAACTGTATATAAACAAAAAAGATGCATTAGTTCATTGCATCTTTTAATCTATTACTTGGTTTGAAAGAAACTGTACGACTTGCTGGAATAATGATAGGTTCCTTAGTCTTTGGTGAAACGCCTTTACGTTCATGGCAGTGATTAATCTTAAATGTACCGAAGCCAGAAATAAGAACTTTATCACCATCAATCATACTTTCTACCATCGTATCAAAAACTGTATTCACAAGAATTTCAGCATCTTTTTTTGTTAAATCTCTTTTTTCAGAAACGATATTAATTAATTCTTTTTTATTCACTTCTGTAATGCCTCCTAATAAATTATCCTTGAGTAGTATAACAAAATCTACATATCATTTCAAGAGATAAAACACAAAAAAAGCACGTAAGAAAGGACATAAAATGAATTACTATTTTTTAGATTTATAAGCCTTTTCCCAGAACTTATTTCCTTGTTTTATGAATTGATTTTTAGAAAAAAATGTGATATCTAGAGCACTTTCCTTTTCTTTTCTAATATCCGATGCAAAGGATTTTAAGGTATTTGAGATACGCCATGTATAAGGAATATGATTGATCAGAAAGTAAGCTCCAACCTTTAAAGACCCATTATAATAGGCATGTGTTTTCTTGCAATAAAGTGATAATATTTCATCTGCATAATCACAATAATCAACTTCATATTCATCACAATAGATTACACTATAGATTGTTTTATGATTCATCAATTTTTCATTATTTTTCATATAATCTAACATACATGAAGGTATTGTCTGTGATGAAATAGGAAACATAAAAATGATTGTATTATTGGCTTCTACATCTTTTTCTTCTATCACCTGTAATGTTTTGATTGATACATTTCCTTTAAGATAATGAGCAAGCTTATAGGCTTGATTATACATGACCTTATTTGTATAAATGAGACCAGATAAGATTATAAGAATATTATCCACGATCAACACCTCCAAATGTCTTGAGTGAGTTATCTAAATCTTCTTCTGTACAAAAATAAGTATTAATAGAAGAAATAAAATAACCTAGAAGTGAATCATTTAAATAATCCATCAACATCTTCTGTTCTTTCTCAGATATATCACCATAGCCTATAAGAAGGATTTTCTTTGATTGCTGAGCTAAAGAAGCGTGACAGGTTATTCCACCTACTGTTGTATAATAAGGCTCATATGAAGATATATTGCGTTCTATAAAGGATTTAAGCTGTGTATCAAAGCATCCACAATAAATATGTGTAACTAAAATAATGAGAGAAGCCTGCCCAATCCATTGATTGATTATTGAAATATCATCGTGGTAGCGACATGGAGTCCTATTTTTAAGACAAGTATAATCACCAGTGCATGGACTATATTTAATATTATTAAGATTAACTACGACGCTTTCTTTAAAAAATTCTAAAGGAATATCTTTATCTGTAATAACAATATTTTTCATAGATATCGCCTCCTTAAATAATTTTACAAGAAGATATGAACAAATTCAATAAAAAAAGCCCTCCTGAAGGAAG
>NZ_DBPF01000129.1:8260-8552 GCF_002299355.1 Catenibacterium sp. UBA627 | reverse complement strand
CCATATAAGTAACATCCAATAGTTTCTTAGTACCATTCATTTTCCCCCTTATTAAAGCTTTAATGCATCTATTGTTTCTTTTACTACTTGTTTCTTATCAAACTCACGTTCCATCTTACTTCTACCCTGTTTTCCCATTTCTTCTCTTTGACTAGAAGTGAGATGTAACATATCTTTCATCTTTTCATATAAATCATCAGGATTCTTAACTTCTGTTAAGTATCCTGTCACCTTATCATCCACTGCTTCCTGACAACCTGGAATATGACTTGTAATTAAAGGTCTACCAGTA
>NZ_DBPF01000129.1:7891-8193 GCF_002299355.1 Catenibacterium sp. UBA627 | reverse complement strand
GAAGAATAGAATGGTCTAGGATCAGACTGGAACCCATGGAATTTCACAATTCCTATTTTTTCTAATTCTTCTACCTGATCTTTATATTCATCCTCAAAGAATCCTACTAAATCTAATATAAAAGATTCGTTATCTTCTTTAAGTCTTCTAATACTGCTGAATAATTCATCTATACCTTTTTCCTTCATGATTCTACCTAAAAATAGGAAATGAAAAGTATCATTAGAAGGATATGGTACATAGCTGAACGTATCTAAGTTAATACCTGCACCATGTAATACAGTAATGTGATCACGTTTTAA
>NZ_DBPF01000129.1:4276-7737 GCF_002299355.1 Catenibacterium sp. UBA627 | reverse complement strand
CCTTGTACATTGGCACAATAAGGAATACCCATACTTCTACATACTAATCCTGCATAAATATTAGGCTTAATAGAGTAAGTAATCACTAAATCAGGTAATTCTTCTTTCATGAGTCTCTTATATGTATGAAGAAGCTTTAAATCAGTTTTAGGATTCATTCCTCTTCTATCTATAGGTGTATCAATACATTTGATACCCATGGCTTTAAAGTCTTCTTCATGACCTACAAAAGGCATTGAGAGAACAACTTCATGTTCCTTCATTAATGCTTGTATCAGTTCCTTACGGAACTGATACAGCATATAGGAATGATTTGTGATAATCAGTATTTTAGTCTTTGTTAAGAGATCCTGTGCCACCTTCAACCACTCCTTCATGTTTTAGCACAGATGTGATAGTGCCAAAGAAGCACTTAACATCTAATAAGAATCCTAGATGGTCTACATAGTAGCCATCTAGTTTTGCTTTTGTTGTAATTTCTAATTCGTCACGTCCATGAATCTGTGCCCAGCCAGTTAAGCCTGGTCTTACATCGTTGGCATGATATTCATCACGTAAGGCAATGAGATCATCCTGATTCCATAAGGCAGGACGAGGACCAATGACAGCCATCTGTCCTAGAAGAATATTGAATAACTGTGGTAATTCATCTAGGGATGTTTTTCTTAAGAAATGTCCTGCCTTTGTAATAAAGGCATCAGGATCATCTAATAAGTGTGTAGGCATATCATGTGGTGTATCTACATACATTGTTCTAAATTTATAGATAGAGAAATAAGTTTTATCCTTCCCGATTCTCTTCTGTTTAAAAAGAACAGGTCCTTTAGAGTCTACTTTAATCCAGATACTTAAGATAATAAGTAAAGGAGATAAGACAATAATGCCACATAGACTCATAAAGAAATCGAGTATTCTTTTAACCCCATTTTTATACATATCTTACCTCTTCCCATAACCATAGCCATAGCCATAGCCGTATCCATAACCATAGCCATAACCACTCGATGATTCAGTTGTAAAGAATGTGTTCTTATAACCATTCAATACAGCACCTAGAACATTTGGTAAAGTATCATGTAATTCATCTACAGAATCTAAGATATCAGCTGCAGTAGCATGATCCTGTTTCACTACTACAATAGCACTATCAGCCTGTTTTGCAACTAATAAAGCATCCTGCATCATGAATAGAGGTGGTACATCTAGAATAATATAATCATAATGCTTTCTAAGTTCTTCAATTAAGATAGAAAGTCTAGGTCTTGATAATTCTGTTGCACCATCCATTGAAATATCACTACCAAATATGACATCAATATCATCCATATGAACAATACAATCTTCTAATGAAATAAGTGAATCATTTAAGAAATCTAATGAAGTACGTTTAATATTCGCATACTTCATAGTCTTTTCTACTGAAGGGTTTCTTAAGTCTAAGTCTACAAGACATACTTTATAACCCTTCTGTCCTAATGAAATAGCACTATTGACAGACACTAATGTTTTACCTTCATTAGGTACAGTACTAGTAAACATAAAGACTGACTGATCTTTAGCTTTATGAGCCTGTTCCATCTTAATTCTAATGTTATGGAATGCATGTCTGAATCCAGATTTCATACCTGGAGAATTAAGTAATAGACTTGCACCAGTCTTTTTACGTCTATCATAGCCTTCTACAAAAGGAATCTTCGCAATATAATCCATACCAAGGATATTTCTAATATCATTCTTATCTAGAATAGTATTTCTAAAGATAGAGGCAATAATTAAGAATAGAATACTTACCGCAAGACCTAAAATACCACCATTCATAGCTGCCTTGATATAGTCTGGATTTGCATCAGGACTCTTAGGCATATTAGGATTATCTAATAATGTGATTGTTACATCGTCCATGACATTCGCTGTAACATTATCATAGTTATTGACAACACAAGTAGCTACATTATAAGCATCCTTAGGATTACTTGCAGTCACTTTTAAAGTAACGAGGTTTGTTCCTTCAGTCTGAGTTGTAGTAATAGTAGCAGGTACTGACTGCACATGTAATACATCCTTAATAACATTCTGCATCTCATTACTAGTCAGTAATGAATTGAATGTAGGAATCAATGAGTTTGTAGATTCTCCATTCTTAGAGTCTGCATAGTAATAGACATCCTCCTGGCTCGTAGAAGGAACAAATACGGCTTCACTTGTATAAGTTGTATTAAAGAAAAGTACTTCTTTCATTTCAAATGCGAGTATTCCAATCAATAGAAATAATACAACATATTTCCATAAACGGCGGAAAGCACGGAAGAAACGGTCAAAATACTTCATTAAATCTATTTTCTGTACATCTGAACTTGTTTGATCCATTATTCTCCCCCCTTAGTTCTATATCTGTTATATCCATATCTATAACCATAAGTACCACGCATTGTACCTGGTTCATAAACTCTACTGTTGAATACAATACCTACTACGTTATTCTTAACATAAGTTAAACGTGAAATAGTTTCATTGATCATGTCTTTTTCAGCATAATCCTGTCTTACAATGAATAATGTTGCATCCATCATTTCATTGATAGTCATTGGTTCATTTAATAAGTAAGCAGGGCTGACATCGACAATGACATAATCATATTCTTCTTCTAGTTCTTCTACGATAGCTTTTAAACGATTGCTTCCAGTTAATTTTTCAGAATTCTTTAAGTCCTGCTGACAAGGTAATAAGTCTAAACCTGGATGATCTAAAGTAACAACCTGAGACTTCCAATGGGCTTTTCCTTCAATCGCATTATTTAAGCTTGTATTTGTCTTTAATTCAAAAATCTTATTTAATGAAGGTTTTCTAAAGTCCATATCAACTAAAATAGTCTTATGACCATTCTTTGCAAGTGCTAAGGCTAAGTTAGCACCTACACTTGATTTACCTTCATTTTCATGAGCACTCGTAATCATGAAAGAAGTATAACCATGTTTCTGACTTGATGCTTCTACTTTACTTCTTAACTTATTAATAGATTCTCTATAGAAGAAACTTGTCTTAAGTGAAGTAATAAGAATAGCTTTTCTGTTCTTCTTGAAAGGATTTCTTTTCTTCTTTTTTTCAAAAGGAATTCTTGCATATAGTCTTGCATTTAACTTCTGTTTAGCTTCCTTATCACTCTTTACTGTATCTCTAAAGAAATAATATAAAGCGAGAATAAATACGAGTACAGCACCACTTACTAATGCACCCTTCATAAAGTTACCCTTATGACTGTTGTAGTTGACTGGTGCAGTAGAGAAGCTGCTTTCATCTAATATATTGATTGCATATGGGAAATTATAACGCTGTGTACTTCCTGCATACCATTCAGTTAAATACCCAATCGCATAATAAGCTTCCTTCTTCGTATCTGCAGTCACATTAAAGTTAATAATATTTGCCTGCTGTGTACTAATAGTTGCTGTATATGTAGTAGA
>NZ_DBPF01000129.1:3695-4121 GCF_002299355.1 Catenibacterium sp. UBA627 | reverse complement strand
TAGAACCATATTGAGGTACATAGTTGACTGTCTTTACGACATCAAACATACTCCCACAGATAAACATCACTGCAAGAATAAGTACCCATCTATGAAATACATCATCAATAATACAACTTATAACGGTAAGGAGATCTTCATTCTGTTTATTGTTTTCCATATATATCCTCCTTACTGTTCCACAATGACAACAAGTTTAGTTAAACCATAGTCGTCATTGGCTGTCTTCACTCTATAAATAAATTCATACATACCAGGTGTATTAGGATCATAGTCCGTATTAATAGTCACCTGATTCTTTAAGCTAGAATAATCCATCTTATCCATCATAATAGACTGGATATGACTCTTTGCATTCACCTTTGTACCTACCTTAACTCTCATTAAATAAGTATCCAGATTAATTGTCACTGTCTGTTCCTTATT
>NZ_DBPF01000129.1:3386-3570 GCF_002299355.1 Catenibacterium sp. UBA627 | reverse complement strand
ACACGAGAACTAATATCACCATCTACACAGCTATAAGCACTCACATAATCACCAAACTGTGCTTTAGAACTAATCCATGAATACACGAGTGCACTATTTAAGTTGATCTGTGGTGCAATATAGTCTTTGTACTGAATCTGTCTCGTTACTGTTGTATAGTTATCATCCTTATCAAAGACACCTA
>NZ_DBPF01000129.1:1594-3239 GCF_002299355.1 Catenibacterium sp. UBA627 | reverse complement strand
TTGCCTTAATCTTTAAAGTACCTGTAGGTACTTTAATGACAGGTGATTCCCCTGTTTGAGGCTTATGGTTATCATAATAAATGAAACCAAAATATAAAGCCGCAATCACTAGGAATATGATTCCGTTTCTGACCTTATTGTTCATACCTTTCCCCCGTTTAATAATTTCTCTGGATTCTCATTGAAGATTCTCTTCGCATAAGAACTACCAAAATAAGTCTTTACCTTCTCAAATGATTCATACATGGCAGGATATCTGTTACGTAAGTTATGTGCATCACTTCCTACTAAATGTATCAATCTTCTATCCAACAAGTCATATACTGTATCTTTGACTATAGAACCATAGTCTCCAAGTATTGACCCTTTATTCATCTGTAGATAGCCACCCATCTCTATAATGCGTGGTGCAAGTTCTGTATTTGTCTGGAATGCTTCAAAACGTTCCGGATGTGCAATAACAGGTATACATCCCTTTTCAAGCACACTCTCTACTGCTTCAAGAATAACATCCTCATTGACATCAAAATAGAATTCTACTAATAAGTATTTTGTATCTGCAAGAGTTGTAATATCCTTGAAATGTTTTTCAAAAGATTCCTTAGAACTATATAAGAACTCACATCCTAGATGTAGTTTAATAGGAATACCTACATCCCATACTATATTTCTAAACTCTTCAAAAAGATTTTCAATCTTTTCTCTAGGATTATCAAAACCATATGCATAGGCAAGATGTGGCGTTAAGATGATTTCTTCTGTACCATCTCTATAAGCCTGATCTAACATCTCTAGACTCATGTCTACACTCTTAGAACCATCGTCTACGAGAGGAAGAATATGACTATGTATATCAATCATAAGTTCACCCCTTTGTACATTTAGTGTACAGTATAACATCTTTTCACACATTTTGGGAGTTTTGACAACACTTAATGCACGAATAGAGTAAAAATTACACTAAATTCTTATTTTTACTTGTATAATCTCATAATCAGATGCCTGAAAGGTATCAAATGTAGCCAGATCTTCTCAAAAAATACCCACCAGAAGTCTCCTTCAGTAATCTTTTTATCTTTTCTATATACTGTATGTATGATTCCAAACACTTGTTTAGGGTCCACAGGACCTTCCATATCTGTCTGATTATCACCAATAATATATAACATGCCCTTCTTTATATGATGTATTCTATGCATCACATACTGCCCATTCTCTCTTTGGAAGAAAACGATATCTCCCTTCTTGAAAGGTTCAACAGGCTTAGATATAATGACACTATCACGCATATGAATCAAGAAAGGATTCATAGAGCTACCTGTGACAGTAAAACGTACATCTTTGCCCTGATTTATTAAATCTATTAATACAGGCATATATTCATTTATATCTACTATCTTCATCTTAATGTGATCTGAACGATTTCTGCTGGATTATTCATCCTAGGCATTGCTTCTCCAGAACTACTCACCCCTCTTGTAATAATCATATTATTAATACCTAACCTATATAAACCATAATCATACTTAGGAAACCATCCCTGCTCAGGTGCATACAGCCCCTTGCCATTAGGAAGAATAATCTGTCCTCCATGGACATGACCACTTAATATAAGTCCTACATTCCACATATAGGCATCTGCATA
>NZ_DBPF01000129.1:0-1493 GCF_002299355.1 Catenibacterium sp. UBA627 | reverse complement strand
TTACTTATACCCCCATCTTCATTACTGAAGGCATAATCATATAGACCACCTACTCTTATACTATTACCTTTCACTGTTATGTCTTCATAACTTTCATCTAGGAAGTGTACACCAGTTTTTTTAATATTCTCTATCTGGAAAGCATGATGACTATAATACTCCAACTCATGGTTTCCATAACTCATATAGACAGGTGCTATACCCACTAATGAATGTAAGAAATCAAGTGTACTTTGATCACTCTTAGATTCATTATCAATAATATCCCCTACACACATAATCAAATCAGGCTTTAACTTCTTAATCTTATTTATAACCTGTTTCTTAATCTTTGTATGATTATCATGAACATCCGCTATCATGACAATATTAACAGGGCTATGAATCTTATCTGATTTCATTGTGTATTGTGTGACATCAATCGTGTAATAAGACTCATACACTAAATAACCACTTCCTAATACAATACACATACATAACATCACAATACAGCTTATAACCTTCTTCTTCATTATAAGACCTTCTCTAGAGTTTCTACAGCTTCCTTAGAAATAGTACATCCTAGATGATAGAAAGGCACATTGTCTATTAAATCCTGTAATAAATCCATAGACTTAAGTACACTTCTCTTATCCCATCTATTCACTGTGAGCTGACTATAGGCTTCCTTAAAAGCAGCTATAGGACTTAATCTCTCTATCTTATTTTCTTTTTCCTGAGATAACATCACAACACACTTAATAGGGACATTCTTATTATGACATACACCACTAGACCCACATACAGGCCACCCATGGGCTGTCCATACACCATCATCCTTCATAAGTAATCCCTTATCACCATTCACTACGTGGGATCCTTTATATTCTTCCCATAATGTCGCCTGTGTTGTCTTACCTGTACCACTAGGTGCTGAGAATAGAATCGCATAATCCTTATACTGCATATAACTGCAATGAAGCACTAATGCATCCTTCTCTAATAACTTCTTCTCTAAAGAGAAGAAAGAACAGAAGAATGGATCTACATACAATTCTCCTAAAGTATCTTTTAGAATAATAGATCTTGCACTATGAGGTGTTAATTCTTGATAAACCCCATAATACCAATCACTCCCTTTGATACCTAAATATCTTGTTTCTAACCCATCACAATCAAGGATTAATAACTCATCCCTTTGAGAGACTACTTTCCCTTCTATTTGTGGTAGTGTCTCACTTACTATAAACTCATATGTATATTCAGGTTCTTCCTGACTTTCAAATATCTGAAAGTTAGGAGGAATCTTTATTAACTTCTCATCATAGATCAACTTAAATGTGAAAGTGCCAATCGTATATATACGTTCCATAATTACTCCTTTCCGATAGTTATTGCCATTCTACCATAATATTTTATATATTTGTAGAGAACTTATGCATAAGGACAAAAAGAAGTAAGAGTCATTCTTACTTCTCGAAATCCTTCTTCATTCTCTTATATTCTTCATAGAG
>NZ_DBPF01000112.1:0-2761 GCF_002299355.1 Catenibacterium sp. UBA627 | reverse complement strand
ATTCTTATGCAGTTATTATTTGATAAGAAGAATGCAGCATTCTTCTTCATTGGTTGGGCATTAACAGCTTTACTTTCAGTGAACACTGTAGGTACTGCCGTTATTGGTACAGCTATCGCATATACAATTTATCAGTATACAATCTCAAATAGAAAAAATAATGTGGCTGTTGCAGTTGAAACAGATGAATTATCTGACGATTTAGGAGGCGAATTATAATGGAAAACAAAGAATTAAACACTCAGGATACAGTTATGACACCTGATGTGTATAAGAAAACATTCTGGCGTACATTCCCGTTACAGGCTTGTTTCTGTTTTGAGAGAATGCAGAACGTAGGCTTTGCATATATGATGGTTCCCGCTTTAAAGAAGCTTTATACAGATAAGAAAGATATTTCAGATGCTTTGAAGAGACATTTAGCTATCTTTAATACAACTCCTGCAGTCGTTAGTTTTATTGCGGGTGCGTCTATCGCAATGGAAGAGAAGTTCAAGAAAGCTAAAGATAATGGTGAAGAAGTAGATGAAGAATCAATCAACGCTGTTAAGACTGCTTTAATGGGTCCTCTTGCTGGTATTGGTGATTCATTCTTCTGGGGAACATTCAGAATCATTGGTGCTGGTATTGGTACAAGCTTAGCGGCTAAGGGAAGTATCTTAGGTGCTATTCTATTCTTGCTTATTTATAATATTCCTCATCTTCTTGTTCGTTATTATGGATTAAAGATGGGTTATAAGAGTGGTGTTGGTTTCTTAGCGAGCATGAATGAAGGTGGCGTAGTTGCGGTATTAACTGAAGCAGCTAAGGTACTTGGTTTACTAGTTGTTGGTTCTATGTGTGCTTCTATGGTATCTATTTCTACGCCATTCGTATTCCATTTAAATGGTACAAAAATCGTATTACAGGAAATCTTTGATGGTATTATTAAAGGCTTCCTACCTCTAGGATTTACTTTTATTATTTATACTTTATTAGAGAAAGGAATGAAGAGTACAACTTTACTTTGGGGTATTTTAATTCTTGGTATTGTTTGCTCTTTCTTTGGTATTTTATAAAATGGCTTCAAATATGTATAACTATATATGTGAAACACCGGAAGTGTTAACACATATTATTGATAACAGAAAAGAAATTACTCATGAATTCGTAGAAGAATTCAAAGATAAAGATATTGAACAGATTTATGTTATTGGATCAGGTACTTCATATCATGCGGGACTTTCAGCAAAGAACTATTTAGAAGAAGTATTAAACCTTAAAGTGTTCTGCATGTATCCTACACAGTTCCATAGAAGTGAAAAAGTCTTTAATAAGAAGACTTTGGTAATTGGCATGTCACAGGGTGGACAGAGTTTATCTACTGTAGAAGGTTTAGATGCCGCTACAACACAGGGACTCTATACTGCGGCAGTATCAGAAAATCCTACTGCGCTTGTATTTGATCATGCAACAACTAAGACAAGAATTGAAGTGGGTAATGAAAAATGTGGTGCCAAGACTAAAGGCTATGCTGGTACTACTGTTACTTTAATGATGATGCTTTCAGAATGGGCTATCGCAAAAGGTATTCTTTCTGAAGAGTCATTTGAAGGTTACAAAGAAAGAATGTTTAAAGTTATTGGTAATATGCCAAACATTGTAAATGCAGCAACAGAATGGTATGGAAGAATTAAAGATGAATTCTTACCAGCTAAAAGAATTATTGTCGTAGGCTATGATGGAAACTATGCTGATGTTTTAGAAGGTGCATTAAAAGTACTTGAAACAGTAAGACAGGGTGTAACAGGCTATGATATTGAAGAATTCTTCCATGGTATTTATAACTCTATTACTGAAAGTGCTCATATCTTCTATCTTGGCTCTAAGGGTGACTATAAGCCTCGTACTTTAAAACTTATTGAAATCCTTAAAGAGTGGACACCACATAATTACTTAATTGCTTCACCAGAAGGTGTAGATGCACCAACTAATAAGGATTGTATCGTTCCATTCACAGAAGATCCTCTCTTCTCTCCATGGGAATATATCATTCCGATGCAGGTATTGGCGTGTCTTGCTCCTCAGGATTTAGGTATCAATCCAGATATCCCAAAAGATCCTCAGTTCCATGCACGTATTGGCAGCAAAAAACTTGATGGTGTCAGAGACGCTTATAAAACTGAAAAATAGAAAAAGTTATGGCAATCATGATTTGCCATAACTGAAAGTGTGGACCAGGAAAATGTCGAAAAACTTGTCAGCAGCCTACAAAACAAATAAAAGATATATTATTACTTTCTTTTCGGTGCTCTTTTCGGCACTCTTACAGACATTTGTTCTTCAGACATTTTTGAATCCTTCTGACCTTTTATCAAGTGGTTTTACCGGTATTGCGATTTTAATTAATCGTATCAGCATGCTTTATGGATATTCATTGTCTATTTCCACGCTTGTGATTGTACTCAATCTACCTGTCGCAATTGTATGTTATAAGACAATAGGTAAGAAATTTGTTTTCTTCTCTTTCTTACAAGTTCTCTTCTTCAGTATTTTCACAAGGGTATTATCATTTGATCCATTATTTGATGATGTGATCTTGAATGTCTGTTTTGGTGGATTTCTTTATGGCTTTGCGATTGCGATTGCCTTAAGAGGTAATGCAAGTACAGCCGGTACTGACTTTATTGCTTTATATGTATCGAATAAAATGAATAAGTCAATCTTCGAATATATATTTGTCTTCAATACCTTGATGCTATGTGTATTTGGATTCATGTTT
>NZ_DBPF01000039.1:2787-2923 GCF_002299355.1 Catenibacterium sp. UBA627 | reverse complement strand
TATAACCTATTACAACAAATGGACTACAATGTCATTGCAGTATGGGAATGTGAAATCAAAGAAGACTTTGAACACAGAATGAAACTACTCATAGAAGAAATAACACAGTAAAAGGAACACCCTCTAGCAGGATGTT
>NZ_DBPF01000039.1:0-2693 GCF_002299355.1 Catenibacterium sp. UBA627 | reverse complement strand
ACCAATGATTCAATATGAAAAAATAAACGATGATTTAAACTTGCCTATAAAACTCATACGATTTGAAGGAGACATATGCGAACCTATTCATAAACATTGGCATAATAGCCTTGAAATCGTATTACCTATATGTAATGGAGAATATGGCTGGGTTGATGGAAGATACTATAAACTCTACCAAGAAAACAATAGGCCTTTCATAATAAACTCTAGAAGCATTCACGCCTTTGAATCAGGAAGACCTAAACCCTATATAGGTTTAGCATTACAAATCAATTATCACTTCCTAAAAGAAGTTTATCCTGAAATAGATCATATATACTTTAAACAGCCGGATGAAGAAGTAGGCACGTTGATTAAAAAACAGATTTTTCTTATAAATGAATACTATGAAATGGATAGTAACCATAAAGATTTACTTATCTATTCTGCTTTATATCATTTGATTTATTTACTAGTAGAACACCTTTCTATAGAGAAGAAAGATAAAGTAGAATTAAAGAGTGAAAAGAATAAACGTCGCATTACTTCTATTATTAACTATATTGATAATAACTATCAGGAAGATCTAACAATAGAAGTACTTTCTGATGTATTTCATCTATCAGAAGGACATCTTTCTAAACTCTTTAAAGAAAATCTTGGTATGACAATAAAAGCCTATATATCTCAGACACGTGCAAAAGAAGTAAGACAAGCTTTACTTAATTCTGATCTACCACTTATTGATATTGCGATTATGTGTGGATTTCCCAATGTTAAATCAATGAACAAAGTATTCAAAGATTTGTATCATTGTACCCCTAACCAATTTAGACATGACTGTAAGTAAATACAGGGTTATTCCTGTATTTTTTAATATACAAATATGTGAAAAGTGACCTAATTATATTAGTTTTTTACCTAAGTAAAGCGCTTTCATTTATTATAATTATTTCTATAGGAGGAATGAAAACAATGAATAATGGTAAGAAAGCAATGAGTTGCTTGGTAAGTGCCATGATGGTCATGTCCATGACAAACTTACCCGTTCTAGCAGCAGGAACGAATGAAGCAACAGGTACACAAAAAGCTTACCTAGTTGGTGATGACTGGGGAAGTGGTGTAACTAAGTCAATTATGACTTTAGACAAGACAATCAAAGCAGATTCTGTTTCTAAGGGAGACTTTAAAGTAGAACAGACTGCAGGTGAAACAACTACAACACGTACTATTGTAGATGCTTATACTTCTAATGCGAATGGAGATAAAGTAACTACAGACTCTAATATTGTGACTGTTGAAATGGCTATTTCACCAAGCGAAGGAAGTCCATTTATATGGGATGGTAGTGCTTGGCGTAATAACTGGGCTAACCCTTATAAGTTAAATGTATCAATTGTAGAGGGGGAAGATATCAAGACTGCAACTGATACAATTACTAAAGTAACAGTAGATCCTACAATTGATATTGTAGGTGATGGAAAGATCTGTCCACAGTTAGATGGATTCTCTTTCAAGGATAATAAATACAGTTCTCTAAAGTATACTGATAATGGAGATACAGTGTCTTATTCACTTTATACTCCAAAGAAAGATAATCATAAGAATGCTTTAGTTGTATGGAACCATGGTATTGGTGAAACAGGTACTGATGTACAGATTGATTTATTATGTAATAAGGTGACTGCATTAGGTGGTACTGATTTCCAGAAGACTATGGATGGTGCCTATGTATTAGTTCCACAAAGATCTTGGCGTACTAAGACTTCTACTGTATATAACTTAATCCAGGAAACATTAAAGGCTAATCCTGATATTGATCCTGATAGAGTAATCATTGGTGGATGCAGTGCTGGTGGTAAGTTCACTATGGATATGATTATTGATTATCCAACAGCATTTGCGGCTGCTTATCCAATCTGTGCAGCTAAGAATAGTAAAGATGTGTCTGATGAAACAATCAACACTCTAAAGAATCTTCCAATCTGGTTCATTCATGCAAAGAATGATACAACAGTAAATTATGAAAATACGACTGCTGCATTAGCTCAAAGATTAAGAGCTGCCGGTAATAAAGAAGTTCATGTTTCAGCATTTGAAGATGTTCATGATACAACAGGACGTTTCACTGATGAAAATGGTCAACCACATCAGTATGATGGACATTGGTCTTGGACATATTTCGATAATAATGAATGTTATGATGAAAATGGTGTCAACTTATGGAAATGGATGGCTAAACAGACTAAGGCTGAAACAGTTACTGCAAAAGGAACTCAGAAAGCATTTGTAACTGGTGAAGACTGGGGACCTGCAGTTAGAAAGACTGTTGTAAAACTTGATAAGGCTGTTGATTCTACTTCTGTAGATGCCTCTAACTTAAAGGTTGTAGAAGAAAAGAATGGTATTCTTAACTGGGCAACTGGTGAAGAAGGTCTTGTTTCAAGTGATAGAAAAGTCACTGCTGCTTATACTTCAGATGATAAAGGTAATAAAGTAAATACTGCATCTGAATATATTACTATTGAAATGTATGTATCTCCTAGTGATGGTTCACCATTTATTTATCGTCCATCAACTGGATTTAATAGCTGGTGTAACCCTTATAAGTTACATGTATCACTTGCAAGTGGTGCTACTTTAACTGCTGGGGAAGAAGAAATCAATAACTTAGATGTTGTTGCAGACATTGATGTAGAAAAAGAAGGTAA
>NZ_DBPF01000104.1:0-21999 GCF_002299355.1 Catenibacterium sp. UBA627 | reverse complement strand
GGGAACATATCTACTGGCTGTACATCTATTGGCTTATATCCCTTTTCTACTAAATATGTTAAATCTCTTGCCTGAGTCGCTACATTACATGAAATATAGACAATACGTTCAGGAGAAAGTGTAGTCAATCTTTCTAAGAATTCAGTAGAACATCCTTTTCTAGGTGGATCCACCATAACACAGTCCACCTTTTCATGTCTTTCTACAAATTCAGTCATGAAATGACCTGCATCATCACATACAAATTCCGCATTTGTAATATGATTTCTTTCAGCATTCTCTTTTGCATCTACAATCGCCTGTGGAACGACTTCTACACCATAAACCTTCTTTACATGTCTAGCAAGGGTCAAAGAAATAGTACCTATACCACAATACGCATCAATAACGACATCCGTTGGTTTAAATTTTGCATATTCAATGGCTTTAGAATAAAGTACTTCTACCTGTCTTGGGTTAATCTGATAGAAAGACTTCATAGAAATCTTATAAGTATTACCTAGAAGTGTATCTTCAATATACCCTTCACCATATAATACTTTTTCTTCTTCGCCTAATATGACATTATCATGACGTGGATTGATATTCTGAATAATTGTACGTATTTCTGGATATTCATTCGTTAAAATATCAATGATTTCATGAATATGTGGAATCTTCTTTTTATAAGAGATAAATACAACCATGGCTTCATTCTTATGATAGCTTGTCTTAGTTAAGACATGCTTTATATTACCTGATTTAGTAATTTTATCATAAGGCTGGATATGATACTCTTCAAAGAGTTCTTTAATGCGTTTAATGACCTTATTAGAGAATTCATTCTGAATAAGACAGTAATCGTTATTAATGATATCGTTTGTACGTGCTTTATAGAATCCAGAGACAATATGACCATCCTGCTTACCAAAAGGAACCTGCACCTTATTACGATAATGATAAGGGTCCATATCCATCAAACAGTCATTTACTTCCAGATTCTGATGAGCAATCTTCAAGAATGTTTCTTTTACTCTATTTGTCTTAAAAGACTGCTGTTCATAATCTGACATATGCATCAAAGAACAGCCACCACACTGCTTAAAACACTCACATTTTGGTTCTATTCGTTCACTAGAAGGTGTCTTTAATTCCACTACTCTTCCTACACAATAGCTCTTAAGCACCTTGATAACTTCTATTTCAGCCACTTCATGAAGTAATAGATTCTTTACAAAAATAGTTATATTATCCTGTTTTACAACACCTAAACCATCATGTGTATAATCGATACATTCACCTATAAACTTATCTCTCTTATTCATATATATCCTCCTCGTCAAAAAAAAGCGATTAGAAATCGCTTTTCATTTTATTGCTCAGTTGCTTTCGCTTTATTTGTTGTTTCCTGATCCTTTACTGATGAAAGAGTAAATCCGATATCATCTTTACCAGCCTGCTTAGTACCATAGATTGGATAATCTGTATCATTACCACCAGTTAGATAAAGATTCACTTCATATTGCTTTACGCCATTATGCTTATTCAATAATTCTGAATAAGAAGATCCCTCATAAGCAGATTGACCACCTTTTGAATCAAGGATTTTCACAACTTCTCTTGAAACTTCTTCTGCAGTCTTTGCGGATGTGCCATTATTAAAGACAATATCTACCTTGAACTGCTTACATGCTGTTTCAATATCAATAGATGCAATAGAACTGTATTTAGACTTCGCTTCATTCATGGTGTCATCTAAAACACTTTTTTGAACTGTTACAAGTCCTTCACAGCGGTCACCGTATACAGGTCCTTCATCCTTTAAAGCACTATATAAATAGATTCCGAATGCGAGTACAAGTACTGCAACGATTCCAAGCACAATATATTTAGTTTGAATTTTCTTTTTTGGTTCTTTAGAAGGTTCAATACCCATTTCTTTAGGAGTTGGCTTCTTTTCAGCTTTCTTCTTAGGTGTCTGGATAACTACTTCTTCTTCATCATCAAAATGAAATCTTTCTTTGGACACATTAATCACCTACTTTACCCTTCTATTTTACCAAAGAAATAAAGTAAAGTATAGTTATTTAATTCTTTCTTTAAGAAGTTCAACAAGTAACTTGTTAACCATACCAGGGTTAGCCTGACCTCTAGACTTCTTCATAACCTGTCCTACTAAGAATCCTACAGCACGGTCTTTACCATTTGCATAGTCTATAATAGACTGTGGGTTCGCATCTAATACTTCATTAGCCATAGTTTTCAAAGCATTAGGGTCAGAAATCTGTTTCATACCCTTTTCTTCAATGATCTTTTCAGGATCTTTATTGTCTGTCATCATTGGTTCAAAAACTTTTTTAGCCTGTTTAGAAGAGATTGTACCATCTTCGATGAAATTGATTAGTTTAGCAAGATATTCTGGATTTAATTCAATATCATCATAAGACTGGTTGTTCTTATTTAAGAAAGCCAATACATCACCTAATAACCAGTTAGATACATTCTTGTAATTCTTAGTATATTTAATAACTTCATTGAAGTAATCAGACATAGACTTAGTAGAAACAAGAATCTTAGCATCTACCTTAGGAATACCATATTCTTCTTCGTAATGCTTTTCTCTTTCTCCAGGCATCATAGGTAATTCATTCTTAATTCTTTCTACCCAAGCATGATCTAGTCTAATTGGTAAGATATTTGGTTCAGTATAGTACTTATAGTCTACTGCATCCCCTTTAGAACGCATGACTGTAGTGATCTTTTCTACTTCATCATATCTTCTTGTTTCCTGAAGGACTTCTCCTCCAGATTCAATAACTTCCTGCTGACGTCCCGCTTCATAATCGATTGCCTTCTGAACGTTGCTGATAGAGTTTAAGTTCTTGATTTCTGTACGTGTACCAAATGCTTCCTGACCAAATGGACGAATGGAAACATTGACGTCACAACGCATAGAACCTTCTTCAAGCTTTGCATCAGATACTTCTGTATATAAGAATACCTGTCTTAATGCTTCAAGATAAGCACTTGCTTCTTTACCTGAACGGATACAAGGCTTAGTAACGATTTCGATAAGTGGAATACCTGCACGGTTGTAATCGATTAATGAGTAATCAGTTAAATGAAGCTGTTTTGCAGTATCTTCTTCCATATGTAATCTTTCGATATCAATACGCTTTTCTTCTCCATCTACTTCAATCATTAAATAACCATTACGTCCAATAGGTCTTTTATCCTGAGTGATCTGGAACCCTTTAGGAAGGTCAGAATAATAATAATTCTTACGGTCAAAACATAGTAATTCATCAATTTCCATATGTAATGCATGGCATACACGAATAGCGAATTCTACACCTCTTTTATTTAAGCATGGTAATGTTCCTGTCATCCCCATGTCTACTTCATTGATCATTGTATTTGGATCTTCACCAAATGTAACTGGCGAAGCAGAGAACATCTTTGAATTAGTCTTTAATTCGCAATGTACTTCTAGCCCGATGACTCTTTCGTAATCCATCTTTAGTCCTCCCTCTTATACTGGTTCTTGAATCCTAATGCTTCTTCTAATGCATAAGCAACATTCAAGACAGTCTGTTCTTCAAAAATACGTCCTGAGATATTAACAGCCACTGGCATATTATCTACAAATCCAGAAGGAATAGAGATAGATGGTGTACCTGCAAAGTTGGCAAGACATAACCAGTTTTCAAGAATAATATATTCATCGCTTAAGTAATCTTCAGCTGCTTCATCAATTAAAGGTGCAACACCTCCACCATTAGGTGCAATGATGATATCGTAGTTTTCATAGATCTTATTTAATTCATCTACAACAAGTCTTCTTACTCTCTGTGCTTTTCTGAACATCTTTTCCTGATTTTCAGTGGCAAGAGCTAAGTTACCTAGAATAAATCTTCTCTTAATATGATCACCAAAACCATCAGTACGAGAATTGATCATAACATCATCAGGAGTATCCCCCTGCTGTCTATCTCCATACTTGATTCCATCTAAGCATGAATGGTTACTTGTTGCTTCTGAGTTCGCAATAATTGTATATGTTGGGAGTAAAGTCTTCATAAGCTTCTTATCCATTTCAACATCTTCAACTGTTGCACCAAGAGACTTTAATGTTTCAACAACATTTTCAAAAGTCTTTTTTACTTCTTCATTTCTTACTTCATTAGATACAGTAGTTAAAACACCAATCTTTAAGTCAGAAATATCAGTTGTTAAGTTTTCTAAATAATGTGGTACTTCTCTATTTGATGAAGTCATATCACGGTTATCTCTACCTGCTAATGCTTCAGTCACAATAGCCATATCACGTACATTTCTAGTAAATGCACCTACATGGTCTAATGAAGATGCATAAGGAATAACACCATAACGAGAGATTCTGCCCCAAGTTGGCTTGAAACCAACAATACCACAGAATCCAGCTGGCTTTCTAATTGAGTCCCCTGTATCACTACCTAATGCGAATGGAATAAGACCACTTGCAACAAGTGCTGCAGATCCTCCTGATGAACCACCAGAAATACGTCTTGTATCCCAAGGGTTATGTACTGGACCAGTAAGTGCTGATTTATTTGTACCACCCATAGCAAGTTCATCCATAGAAGCCTTACCTACTAAACCTACACCATGCTGATTTAATAAATCAACAACATGTGCATTGTATACTGGTACATAATCAGCAAGCATCTTACTTGATGCAGTTGTCTTAATACCTTTAGTGTTATAGTTATCTTTTAATACATATGGAATATGTGATAAGAGATCATCAGTCATAGGTGCTTCAATTGCTTTGTATGCTTCTTCTTCAGTAATAGTTACAAAAGCATTGAGTCTTTCCTGTTGTTTCTTTGCTTCTTCAAATAATTCTTTATAATATTCTTTTACATCTAACTCTCCACTTTTGAAAAGTTCATGTAATTCTTCAATAGTATGTGTCACCATTATCCTACCACCTTTGGAACTCTGATCTGATTGCGCTGTACAGTCTTACAGTTCTTTAATGCATCTTCTGTACTAATTACATGATTAGGTTCGTCCTCTCTTAAGAATGTTGTTTCAACCACATAAGGGAATGCGAGGGGTTCTACACCTTCAGTATCAATTTCATCAAGTGCCTGTACATGGCTCATGAATACTTCATACTGTTCTCTTAATGCTGGCATTTCTTCGTCAGTGATGTTGAACATGGTTTTTCTTCCTAGTTTTTTCAACATTAAATCTGTATCGTCCATAATTAACCTCCTACTGTTCTAATATAGATGTCTTTGCATCTTCGCCTTTTTTCTTAATAATCACAGCCATCAATTCATCCTGTGAATACACAAGAACCTTAATATTAAAGTCCTGTGTGAATTTACTATTAATGTTATCAGCAATCACTGAAGTCAGATATAGTAATTCTGTATATGTCTTGATATTCAAGTGTGCTGTGATTTTCATTGACTGAATTGTATCATTGATGTAGTTGGCTTCACCAACTAAACCAGCCGCTTCTGTAGAAGCCTTCTTCAAGTTAGACTTGATTGTCGCAAAATCTGAAGCAGTGGCTGGATCTAACTTAGATGCACGAGAACTAGTAAAGAAGACATTTTCATGATTAACCTTCTTTAAAGTTCCAGCACTGCCACCTTCGCAAAATGCTTCATAAATATAATTACCATTTGTTTCAGATATTTCATTATTATTAGCACGATATACACCAATCATAACGGGAATATCTGTTAATTTTTTCTTATTTGAACGGATATACTTATAAATCTTCTTAACACACTGCTGTGAATAGGTTCTTAATTTTTCATCGCTGAGCGTCACTGCAGGTGAAGAAAGTTTACCATCAATCTGTTCTTTAGGATCAAGAATAAGCGCAATAGAAATACCTTTTAATACATAACCAGAACCGCTCTTCTTATAATAATCCTGTTCAGTTAAATTAGATACAAGAACAGGACTCTGTAATCCTTCATAAGTCTTACCACTTTCTATCTGTAATGTATCAGGATATTTCTTATCTTCTTCTTTAGTTCCTGCTGCATCTCTTTTTAGAAGATTATTATAATCGGTTGGTGTTAATTCTAATCCTTCTGATAAATAATAATCGTTTGTAGAGAAATGACTAGTGGAAAGAATCTGTAATCCTGAACCGATAGTTACTAAATCCTTTGTATTACTGAAGTTCAAATAGAATTTCTCGCTATTTTTAGAACGTCCATTATTAATCATGTTGTAGTAATTACCATCAAATGTCTTAGCAGATGACTCTTTTGTACTACTTGATGTTTTCACTGTTTTGCTGGAGCATCCTGTCGCAAAAATAAGCATGATGCTAACAAGAGCTTTTAAAAATTTATTCATAGTCCGCTAGCCTCCTTAAATGCTGATTCATTCATGATTGAAATACCAAGATCAACTGCTTTAGTATATTTAGATCCTGGATTTTCCCCAACAATCACTAAATCTGTTTTCTTTGATACACTACCTGTGACATTTGCACCCTGACTTGTTAGATAATCTTTAATTTGTTTTCTTGTCATAAGTGTTAAGGTACCAGTAATAACGACTGTCTTATCTCTAAATGGATTATCACCTTCCTGACGGACTTTTAAATAATCCATATTGAGCCCTAACTCCCTTAAATGTGCAATCAACTCTAAATTACGTTCATTACGTTTAAATGCTGCAAGAGAAGACGCAATTGTATCACCTACATCCTTAATACTTGTTAATTGTACATAATTTGCATTAAGAAGTGCATCCATTGAACCAAAATGATAAGCAAGTGTATCTGCCATCTTTGCTCCAATTCCTTTAATACCTAAACCAAATAAAAGCTTTTCTAGAGAATTTGCTTTACTATTCTCAATCGCCTCTAAGAGTTTATCCATGGATTTCTTCCCAAAACCTTCAATATCCATGATTTCTTTTTCATGTACACCAAGATGATAAATATCTTCAATACATGTCACAAAACCTAAGTTATAGAACTGTTCGATGATCTTATCACCAAGTCCATCAATATTCATTGCTTCACGACTTGCAAAATGAATCAGCTTCTCAATCTTCTTTGAGTCGCATTCTTCATTCACGCAATAATAAGCGGCTTCATTAGGTTTTCTTACAAGTAGAGAACCACACTTAGGACATACCGTAATCATCTTAAAAGGTATTTCATGACCAGTGCGTCTTTCTTTAATAGCAGAAACAACCTCAGGGATGACATCTCCTGCTTTTCTTACAATAACATCATCACCTATACGAATATCTTTACGTATACAATTGTCTTCATTATGAAGCGTTGCGCGCTGAACAAGTGAACCAGCAACTCGTACTGGTTCTAGGACTGCATTAGGTGTAATCTGCCCTGTACGTCCAATTGTGAAGATAATATCTTTAAGTTTAGTAATCACTTCTTCAGCCGGAAACTTATAAGCAATAGCCCATTTAGGTACCTTTGCTGTATAACCTAGTTTTCTTTGTGAATCAAGGTCATTGACCTTAATAACCACACCATCAATATCATAAGGAAGTGTTGGTCTGAGTTTTGCTACTTCTTCAATATAGTTCCATACTTCCTGAATAGTCTTGCACTTACGTGTATAAGGATTTGTCTTAAATCCAAGATCCTTGATTTTCTCTAAACATTCATAATGTGTAGAAACATTTAATTGAGATGCTTCTGGCACATGATATAAGAAGGCATCAAGGCCTCTTTTTGCCGCCACACGACTATCTAGCTGTCTAATACTGCCTGCTGCTGCATTACGACAATTCGCAAAGAGAGGAAGACCTGCATCAGTACGCTCTTTATTCAATCTTTCCAATGCCTTTTTAGGCATGATGATTTCACCACGTACTTCTAGTGGTCCTTTAAAATCAATATGAAGAGGGATGGAACGAATCGTTTTAACGTTATGAGTAATATCTTCACCCACAGTTCCGTTTCCTCTTGTTGCTCCATACTGTAAAACACCATCCTGATATACAAGCGACACAGATAAACCATCCAGCTTCAGTTCACATATATATTCTGGATTAGGAATCACATCAGTGACACGATTATTGAAGGTATAAACCTCATCTTCATTAAAGATATCACCAAGTGACATCATCATACGCTGATGTGTCACCTTCTTGAAACCTTCTAATACTTCTCCACCCACTCTCTGGCTAGGAGAATCAGTAGTAATCCAGGCAGGATTGGCCTGTTCAATACGGATTAATTCTTCCATTAAACGGTCATATTCCTGGTCACTTACAGTAGGATTGTCCTGTACATAATATTCATAGTTGTATTTATTCAATAAGGCTTTTAATTCATTAAGTCTTTCAAATGACATCTTACTCATTCCTTTTCTTTTGGTATTATAACAAAATTCTCTCGATAATAAAACCGAAAATCAGTTAGATAAGCGCTTTAACGCATGATGATTTCCCATTAAGGTCTTGATTCCATGAGGCACTTCAAAGGCTACATCAATTAGCTGACCATTAACCTTTACTACTACACCCTTGCCAAAAACATCATGATTGACAAAATCGCCTACTTTCCAGTCATCTACACCATTATCACCAATCAAATCAGGATAAGATTCATGAACATAATGACGTGTCTTAAATTTCGAAGGACGCCCTACGTGTTCTACAGAATCACGACCAATTTCATCAACAAAACGTGATGTGACCTTAGGAGATTGAGAGACAAAGCTAAAGCCCTGACTATCAGTTAAATAAAGACGCTTTTTAGCACGTGTAAAGGCAACATAGGCAAGTCTTCTTTCTTCTTCTAGCCCTTCATCTCCTCCTTCACTGAGTGTTCTTTCAGAAGGAAAAATGCCTTCAGATAAGCCTGATACAAAGACATAGTCAAATTCTAGACCTTTCGCCATATGAATACTCATAAGTGAGACATAATCACCTGTTTTTTCTTCGTCCTGAGATGTATAGAGCGCAATATCCTGTAAATAAGATTCAAAATCAGGTGTTTCAGAATGAGTCTTCACATAAGTATCAATGGAATTCTTTAATTCCATGAGGTTTTCAATACGATTGTCTTCTTCATTATGCTTCATTAAAGCAAGATAACCTGTATCCTTTAATAAATCTTCATAAATATCTGCTAG
Organism: Catenibacterium sp. UBA627; assembly: GCF_002299355.1. Classification (NCBI taxonomy): domain Bacteria; kingdom Bacillati; phylum Bacillota; class Erysipelotrichia; order Erysipelotrichales; family Coprobacillaceae; genus Catenibacterium; species Catenibacterium sp. UBA627. The sequence continues at coordinate 12,883 of NZ_DBPF01000104.1, read as the reverse complement.
ACTCTTATCAGAGACTCTGGCCTTTTCAATTACTTCTACAAGTTCCTTTAAGCCTTTTTTAGCTTTACCACCTACACCAATTTCATCCAAGAAGAAACAGACTGCTTCATAATTGGTAATTCCATGTCTCGAAGCTGTCAAAGTGATTTTTTCTAGTGTCTTAGTCCCAATACCTCGCGTTGGTGTATTAACAACACGTTCAAATGAAAGGTCATCACCCATGACTACAAGTCTGATATAACTTAAAGCATCCTTCACTTCTTTACGGTTAAAGAACTTGAGACCACCAAAAATCTTATAGGGGATCTGGCGGCGAATCATTTCTTGTTCGATTGTGCGAGATAGATAATTGGCACGATATAAAACAGCAATATGAGATTCAGAAATGCCTGTCTGAGTAATTTTCTCAATCGTATCACAAATATACTTCGCCTCAGCATCTTCACTCACTGCTGCATAATGTATAACCTTATCTCCTTCTTCTAGTTCAGAGAAAAGACTTTTTTCTAATCTATTCTTGTTCTTACGAATCAGATTATTAGAGATATCAAGAATAGTCTTTGTTGAGCGATAATTCTGATCAAGAATAACTGTTTTAACATTCTTATAATCTTTATCAAAGTTCATGATATAGTTCACATCACTCCCTCTGAAAGAATAGATTGTCTGATCAGGATCACCTACAACACAAACAATAGAATCCTGAGCAAAATAATGAATGAGGTTATATTCAATAGAACCTACATCCTGGAATTCATCAACATGGACAAACTGATAACGTCTAGACCATCTCGATACAATATCAGGATTATCCTGGAAGATCTTTAATGTATTTAAAAGAAGATCATCAAAATCCATCATATTATGGTCTTCTTTATACTTTTCATACAGTGCAAAGACTTCTGCCTTGATTTTTTCTCCTGGCATATTTCCAGCTAGCTGCAGGGCTTTAGCTGGAGTGACAAAGTTCACCTTATAAGAAGAAATATAATTGATCATAGATTTCACACTGATTGTTTTCTGATCAATCTCTTTTTCTTTATATAACTTTTTAATAAGTGATTTCTGGTCTTCTTCATCCATAATGATAAAGTTATGAGGATAACCAATGGCTGTAGAATGTTGTCTTAGTACGCGTACACATAAAGAGTGGATGGTACAGATTGTTATACCTAAAGAGGTACCAAGAATAGTTTCTACTCTTGTCTTCATTTCATTAGCTGCTTTATTAGTAAATGTGATAGCAAGAATATTATGAGGATTGACTCCTACTTCTTCAATTAAATATGCAATACGATATGTGACGACACGTGTTTTACCTGAACCGGCACCGGCAATGATTCTTAAGTGTCCATCTAGATAAGTGGCTGCTTCTAGCTGTTTAGGGTTTAATAATTGACTGAGTTCCATATTTATAATCCTCCTTATTCGCACCACTTAATATAACATAAAAAAGAGTGCTAGGCACTCTTTATTTATATTGATGTGATTTTCCAATAATATCAGTGATGTTTTCAATACCCATTGCATCAAGTTCATCATTCATTTCCTGAATAATACGAGGACATGCATATGGGTCTACTAAGTTAGCACAACCAACCTGTACAGCACTTGCACCTGCAATCATCATTTCGATTGCATCTCTACCAGTAGAAATACCACCCATGCCAATAACTGGGATATTCACTGCCTGAGAGACCTGATAAACCATTCTTAAAGCAACTGGGAAGATAGCAGGTCCTGAATAACCACCTGTCTTATTCGCAATAATAGGCTTGCCTGAACGGATATCAAAACGCATACCAACTAAAGTATTGATCATTGAGATACCATCAGCACCGGCTTCTTCCACTGCTTTCGCAATTGCCACAATATCAGTTACGTTTGGAGATAACTTAACATAAAGTGGTTTAGTAATGACAGCTTTTACTGCTCGAGTCACTTCTGCTGCCATAGCAGGATCAGTACCAATGGCCATTCCTCCTGCATGAACGTTAGGACAGCTGATATTTAATTCTAATGCCCCAATACAATCTTCTTTAGTCAATTTTGCAGCAGTCTGTACATAATCATCAATACAGCTGCCACCAATATTCGCAATTGCCTTACCTGAATAAACTTCTCTTAGTTTAACTAATTCAGTTTTAATGACTTCATCAACACCTGGATTCTGTAAACCAATCGCATTTAATAAACCAGAAGGTCCTTCCGCAATACGTGGAAGTGGGTTACCATAGCGTGGTTCAAGTGTTGTACCCTTCAAGCTCATAGAGCCTAATACATTAATATCATAGAACTTAGTGAATTCATAACCGAATCCAAAAGTACCACTTGCTGGAATAACAGGATTCTTCATATCAAGCCCTGGTAGTTTTACAGATAAATTAGCCATTGATAATCACCTCATCTGAAGAAAGAACTGGTCCTTCTACACAAATTCTCTTATATGGTTTTGTTTTTACTTTACATGAACATCCCATGCAGGCACCAAAGCCACAACCCATTCTTGCTTCAAAAGAAAGAGAACCATTATCTGGGAAGTTCTTTACTAATGCATCTAACATTGGTTCTGGACCACATGCATAGTAATGATCAAATGTTAAATTATTTTCTTTAATGGCATCAATGACTGTACCCTTAGTACCACAAGTGCCATCCATTGTAGAAATATAAGTAGGACAAAGCTTCTTGAATTCTTCTTCATAGAAAACATCATAAGAACCATTGAAACCTAATACTGCAGAGACCTTAACACCCTTTGCGATAAGTCTTTTTGCAAGACCATACATAGGAGGTGTACCACTTCCACCACCTACTACGATAACTTCATTGTAATCAGTATCAGTAAAACCATTACCTAGACCAATTAATACATCTAATTTTTCTCCTGGTTTCTTTTCTGAAAGAATCTTAGTTCCTTCACCTCTGATACGATAGATTAGTTTAATATGTGTATCATCATAATCTAAAATACTCATTGGTCTTCTTAAGTATGGCTGAAGTGAGTCATTAATCTTAATATTGATGAACTGCCCAGGTGCTGTAATAAAAGAAGCCCCTTCCCCTTCAAGTTCCATTTCAAATAGACCAGGAATTAATTCTTTATTGTAGTTGATTGTAAGAAAATCCTGATAATTCCTCATTTTATTCCTCCACTAATAATTGTCCATCGACAATATTCATAATTAATTCACCTTTTACCTTCCATCCTAAGAAAGGTGTATTGCATGCTTTAGATTTCAAATCTTCTTCTTTGATTGTATATTCCTTATTTAGATCAAAGGCACATAGATCAGCCTTCATGCCTTCTTCAATAGAAGCATCCAGGTTAAGTGTCTTTGCAGGACCAGAAGTCAAGCAGTCAAGAACTGTTTCTAGCTTAATAAGGCCTTCTTCTACAATATATGTATAGATTAATGGGAAAGCATGCTGTAAGCCGATAATACCAAATGGTGCTTTATCAATTGGTTTATTCTTTTCATCTCTTGAATGAGGTGCATGGTCTGTCGCAATAACAGTAATGACTCCATCATTAACGGCCTTAATAATCGCTTCACGATCTTCTTTTGTACGAAGAGGTGGATTCATCTTATAGTTAGGATGACAATCCTGAATGTTATCTTCAGTTAAAATCAAATGATGAGGTGATGTTTCACCACTGACTCTTTCACCACGTGCACGGCTTGCACCAAGTAATGCAACTGTTTCTTTTGTAGAAATATGACAGATATGATATCTGTTATGAATCTTATCTACAAGCTGTAAATCACGGTCTACCTGCTTATATTCACTTGCACTATTGATACCAATCAAGCCATGCTCTTTAGCATAATGACCTTCATGAATGCAGCCACCATGTAATTCAGATTCATCTTCACAATGAGCGACGATGATAGAATCAAGTGCTTTTGCACGTGTCATGGCTTCTTCCATCTTTTCATCTTTCTGAACACCTTTACCATCATCTGAGAAACCAAGAACGATTGGCTGTTTGATATTTTCTTCCATATCAACAACCTTCTGACCCTTTAATTCTTCTGTGATAGCACTATAAGTATATGTTTTGACCTGTGCATCCTTTTCACAGCGTTTTGTAAAGTCTTCAATTGTTTCCTGATCATCCATACAAGGTAATGTATTAGCCATTGCGACAATCGTTCCATATCCACCATAAAGTGCGGATGCACTACCAGTAGAGATAGTTTCTTTATGTTCAAAGCCAGGTTCACGAAGATGTGTATGGATATCAATAAAGTTATGAGATAAAAGTGCTCCATGAAGATCAATCACTTTATCTGCTTCTTCATTACATGCACCAATCTTCTTGATGATGCCATCTTCAATCAATACATCTGTATCACTGAATGATTCATGACGATACAAATGTGCATTCTTTAATAATAAACGCATAATCTACCCCCTGTATTTTTTAATTAGTTTTTCTTCAACACATGCTGGTACAAGACCTTCAACACTATGATTATGAGATACAATCTCCTTCACAAACGATGAAGAGACAAATGTATAAGCAAGTCGAGTCATTAAGAAGACTGTTTCAATGCCTTCATCTAAATACTGGTTTGTAAAGCACATCAAAGACTCATAGTTATAGTCTTCTGTTGCACGTAAACCACGTACAAGCACCTGCGCTCCCACTTCCCTTGCATACTCTACAGCAAGAGCACTACTTTCGTCAATGACAACATTAGGAAACTGTTTTGTTGCTTCTCTTAACATTTCTATACGTTCTTCTACAGAAAATAAGCATGTCTTATGTGGATTAATAAAAATAGTCACATAAAGTACATCATACATCTTAGAAGCACGTTCAATAATATCAAGATGTCCATTTGTGACAGGATCAAATGTTCCCGTATATACTGCCTTTATCAAGATAAAGCCCCCTCATATTTCACGATTTGAAGACATGTGATACCATAATTGTTTTCTTTAATAAGTCTAAAAGGTGCTTCGTATTCAAGCTTCTCTTCAGTTAAATCTTCTATCACGAGAATACAGCCATCTTTCAAGTTTCCATTATCCTTAAGTGTATGAATAATATCCTTATTAATCTTCATACCATAAGGTGGATCTAATAAAACAAGACTAAACTGAATGCCTTCTTCCTTAAAAATTCCTAAAGCCTTACGATAATCAGCTTTCATCACATGTGCATTCGTAATCTTTAAATTATTAATATTCTCTCTAATAACTTGAAATGCCTTATATTGTTTATCTACTGCATACAGTTCATCCATTCCTCGACTTAACGCTTCAATGCCAAGTCCTCCACTTCCTGCAAATAAGTCAAGGCAGATTCCTCCATCAAAATAAGGACCAATCATATTATAAAGATTCTCTTTATTTTTATCTGTTGTAGGACGTGTCAGCTTAGAAGGCACCGCCTTTAGCTGTCTGCTTTTATATTTACCTGCTATAACGCGCATAACTTCTTCCTATCCTTCCCTTTGCGAGTTCATCACTGATATCATCAAAGACAATTGTAGTGATGTCATCTAACATTTCATTGAGTTCACCATAAGCACTCAAATATGCATTCATCTCTGGTATACTGTAGAGTTCTCTTCTTATATTTGTGATACGTTCCTGAAGCTCTTTCGTATCACAATAAGTGCCAAAACGTGCTAAATCTTCTTTTTCTTCATTTAAGCGATTCATTTCACGCATCAAAGACTCAACCTCAGGTAATTTAAATACTTGAAGTGAATCATGATATGACTTGAAGCACTCTTCTTCTTTAATTGCTTCTATAAGTTCATTAATTGATTCATAAATCATAATGATTTCTCAATAGCCTCCTGCTTCTTTTCACGATTATATTTCGCAATAAGAGCCTGGGCCACACCAATACAAGTTAAAGCCATTAAAGTCGATGTACCACCGGCACTAATTAATAGTAAAGGTACCCCAGTCATTGGAATAAGACCAGATACACCACCTACATTGACCATTAAATGTACAAAGAAGTAACTTGCGATACCAATAAGAGTAAGTTTATCTCTTGATTCTTTCATACAGAAAGCATATCTAAATAATCTACAGATAATAATAGAGTAAGGAATAAAGAATGCCGCAAAGCCCACTAGTCCTAATTCTTCCACAATAATAGAGGAAATAAAATCGTTCTGTGCTTCAGGAATATAACCGAATTTCATAATAGAATTTCCGAAGCCACGACCAATCAACCCGCCATTTGTATAGCCTACAAAACCATTGATAATCTGATAGTTGGATCCATAAATATCTTTTAATGGATTCAGCCAAGAAGCAATACGTGCCATCTGATGACCTTTTAAGAAACGTTCATGAAATAAGATAAAGACAAGTACTGCAAGAAATACAAGAAATAATCCAATAATCTTATAAGGACGATAATATTGAGATGGAGTTGCAAAGAACAGACAGGCAGACATGACGAGTAGAATCAAGCCACTTCCCATATCCTTCTGAACTTTCCAGCAGATAAAAAATGCGAAAAAAACGAGCAATGCAGGAAAAGCAACACAAAGTATAAATTTACGACGAACGAGTTTTTTTCTTTTTTCAGCTGATAAGCGATTTGAGATACGGACCTGATCAGGTAAGACACCAAATATATAGCTCAATATAATAATCATAACAAGTTTCATAAACTCAACAGGCTGAATAGTAATAGGACCTACCTTGATCCAGGCATGGGAGTTATTAATTGTCCACATAAGACAGGCAAGCATCATAAGTATACATATCACATAAGCTGAAAGCATGATTGTTTCGCTTATGCGTCGTGTTTTATAGACACGTGCAAATAGAAACATACAGAAAAAGCCACCAGCAACAAAGACACATTGTTTCAATAAGTTAATAGTCGCAAAATTAGATCCTCTACTTGCCGACATACCTACAGAAGCATCACCAATCATGACAATCCCAAAACAGGCAAGAAAAATCGTACAGGCATAGATGGTTTTATCTGTACCAGTACGTTTAAACATCATCTGCAGCTTCTTGAAAAAGTTCATAGTTTAACCCACTCTTCTTCCTGAGCACGTTTGAAAACTTTATAAATAGAATAACCTGACGCTTCTTCAAAAGCTTTATCTAATTGCTTCTGTAATGATTTAGAGTCTGCAATAGATGTAAAAGTACGGTAATGTTCCATGAATTCTTTAGCACTGATACCTTCTTCATAAGCCTTCTCTACTGCGTTATATAGTTCCACAACATCGATAATTTCTTCAGTTGACCAATCTGGATCTAATGGATAATCGTACATATTAAAATACCTCCTAATTTAAGAAATATTATACATGAAATAGGCTTAAAAGAAAATAGGCTATACATAATTGGAAAAAGCCAAGGACTCTGCTATAATGACACAGAGGTGAAACGAAGTATGTTAAGCATGAAAAATGTAATTGATGATAAAAATCCTTTAATTCGTGAAAAATCTAAAGAGGTGACTTTACCATTAAGTGATGAAGACCGTCATACTTTAATGGAAATGTATCAATATCTTGTAGATTCTCAGGACGAAGAAAAGGCTGAAAAGTATGATTTAAGACCTGGTGTAGGTATTGCCGCTATTCAGATTGGTATTCCAAAGAGAATGTGTGCTATTTATATTCCTGCAGTAGATGAAGAAGGCAATATTGTAAAGTGCGATCAGTGGGCACTTGTTAATCCACGTATTGTTGCAAGTACAGTAAAGGTCGCATATTTAAAGAATGGTGAAGGATGCTTATCTGTTCCTGAAGACCAGCCTGGTATAGTTCCTAGAAGCGCTAAAGTTACTGTAAAAGGCTATGATGCCTTAACAGATCAGGAAGTGACTATTGTTGCAAGAGGCTTTACTGCAATCTGTTTACAGCATGAATTAGATCATTTCGAAGGTGTTCTTTATTATGATCATTTTAATAAAGAAGATCCAAAAGCACCAATTCCAAACGCAATGGTGATTGAATAATACTCCTCATGGAGTATTTTTTTTGCATTTTAAAAGACAGCTTACGCTGTCTAGTAATAATCTCTACATATATTAATCATATCATTCACATAGACGATTCCACCATTGATTGCATTATCTGATAATTGACATTTAAGTTCTATTGGCAGCTTACAGCAATATTGTTCACGCATAAGAGGCAGATCCTGCCTCATGCATAAATCAGATATATCATCAAGTGCCTTTGAAGAAAACATAAATGTAGAAAACAAAGCAATATTCTTCACATGATCACGGTTGAGCTTCATGACAAACTGTTCTACTTCTTTTGATTTACCAAAGTATGGACAATCAAATCCAAGAACAAGAAGATCTACACAAGCATCAAAATCATAGTCTTGAAATGAAATTGCCTGTGTTCTTGCAGTTTTTGCCATCATGGTTGCAAGTTGTTGTGCATATTTACTTTTATGACTGTAGACAATCGCAATATTCATAGACTCACCTCGTGGATTCAGTATATCAAGACATTATGAACTATGTAAGAACTTCTCACGTTTTCTTTTATTTATATATAGAATAATATAAGCAGACACAAAACCACCAATCAGACCGCTCACATGACCAGATAAGGATATTGTTGGAACAACAAAAGATATAAACAACATTAATAAAACATTCATCCCTAAGCTTCTTGCAATGTCGCGAAGCTGTGAGGGAAAGAATAGATAAAGAGCACCAATAGCTCCAATGATTCCAAAAATGACCCCACTGACACCACCGCTTACTGTATGTGCTCCTGTGCCAAATAATAAATAAGCAATATAAGGAAGACCAGTGGTAGAAAGCATAGATGTGAGTATCACTATTATATACTTTTTAGTTCCTATTAAATATTCAGCAAAGCAACTTAAATCAAATAAAGAGTAACAGTTAACTACAATATGCATCAGGCCAAAATGAATGAAATTGGCCGTGATCAAGCGATAGTATTGATGTGTGACATGAACATAATAAGGATTGAATCCTCCTGCCGCTAAGCCCTGCATGGCATTCATATCAATACTAAATAATAAAGTTGTCGCTATATAAGTCATTATACATAAAGCAAGCAATGTATATGTTACTGGATATTTTTTTATATTATTCATGCTTATCCTCAATAAATTCAAATATTGTCATCTGATCAATACTTGGATCATCCTTTTTAATAATAGTTTCATGATTATCTAATACTTCTGCCAGAGTGACATCAGATTTCAAATCTTCATCAGTAAAATATGCTTCTCCCATTTCAATCAGTCTAATATTACCGCTATAGTCCAATGTTTCATAGACAAGTTGTCTTGTCCAGTGAGAATGAATATTCTGAATAGATGTAAACCAGACAGGTCCACTACCAATATGAGTTCCTGTAACCACTTGTGCAAAGACCATACCACAGATATAAAGATTCTTATCTAATGCATGTGTCACATCGAATAAAGCATAAGGGTCATTGGCACTCATAATCAGAAGTTTATTCTGTTTTAAATATTTAGAATAGAGTCTGATCTTATCAAACATATGATCTGCGACAAATAAAACAGCATTCCCATTATTAGTTAAATGAGTTCTTAAAGCTAACTCTTCCACGCCCTTAGAACCACCCACAACAAGGGTATAACCTTCCTTAGAAACCTTCTTCATGACTTCCTTAGTAACATGACGCATTGTCTTATTCATCACCTGTGGACCAGCAACTGAAATATTAACACCATAACTTAAAGAGAGATCACCTATATAGCTTATTACTAAGGGCATCTTGCTTCCAAGCACTCGTAAACAAGCTGGATAATCTTCTTCATAAATAGTAGTAACACCAATATTCTGGCTTTCTAGATTCTGAAGCGCATAAAAGAGATCAGGCAGTAATTTCTGCCTTTTTTCTATCTTACGCGCTGTAAAAGCATCAAGTCCAATAATCTGAGTCAAAGTATCATAACTCATACCAGTAATCATGCTCGGTTCTTTATTTATGGATTTCAATTTTTTCTCGATTTCCTGCCATTCTTCAGTATTCAAAGGCTGCAGAGAACTTGGAATCAAATCACCACAGCATAATATCAAGGCAAGACTGTTTAATGTTAGTTGTAATTTCATATTCTTATATTCCTTCTTAAATGACATTATACCATAGAAAATTTAGATAAAAAAGTGGCCGTTCTTACGAACGGCCTAGTGAAAGGATAAGTAGTTATTACAAAATACCCATTTTTTCTTTAACAGCAGCCTGAGCAGCAGCAAGTCTTGCGATTGGTACACGGTAAGGTGAGCAAGATACATAAGTTAATCCGATCTTATGGCAGAATTCTACTGTCTTTGGATCGCCACCATGTTCACCACAGATACCAAGTCTGATATCAGGACGAGTTGATCTTCCCTTTTCAGATGCAATCTTCATTAATTCTCCAACGCCTTCCTGGTCAACAGTAGCGAATGGATCATGTTCATAGATATTCTTAGAATAGTAATCGCCTAAGAACTTAGCAGCATCATCTCTTGAGAAACCGAATGTCATCTGAGTTAAGTCATTTGTACCAAATGAGAAGAATTCAGCTTCAGTTGCAATCTTGTCAGCAGTGATTGCAGCTCTTGGAATTTCAATCATAGTACCAACTTCATATTTCATGTCCAATCCGCTTTCAGCAATTAACTTGTCAGCAGTCTTAACAACTACATTCTTAACATACTTTAATTCTTTAACATCACCAACTAATGGAATCATGATTTCTGGAGTAACTGTATGTCCTGTTTCCTTAGTTACGTTGATTGCAGCTTCGATTACAGCTCTTGTCTGCATTTCAGCGATTTCTGGATAAGTAACAGCAAGACGGCATCCTCTGTGACCCATCATTGGGTTGAATTCTTTTAATGATTCTACTCTTTCCTTTAATGCTTCGAAAGTCATACCTAAGCTTTCAGCTAATGGTTTGATTTCTTCATCAGTATGAGGTAAGAATTCATGTAGAGGTGGATCTAAGAAACGGATATTAACACTATATCCATCCATAGCTTTGAATAATTCTTCAAAGTCTCCTCTCTGGTATGGAAGAATCTTTTCTAATGCTTCCTTACGAGTTTCTACATCTTCAGCAGTAATCATTCTTCTGAAGTTGAAGATTCTTTCTTCTTCGAAGAACATATGTTCAGTACGGCATAAACCGATACCTTCAGCACCAAATGATGCAGCCTGTTTAGCATCTCTTGGAGTATCAGCATTTGTTCTTACATATAATTTTCTTTCTTTATCAGCCCAAGCCATGAAAGTTTCGAAATCACCACTGATGGCAGCAGGAACAGTCTTGATCTTCTGAGCAAATACTTCACCTGTAGAACCATTTAATGATACATAATCACCTTCAGTTAATACTGTACCATCTGGTAATGTTAATGTCTTCTTATCTTCAGAAACTCTTAATACACCACAACCAGCAACACAGCAAGTACCCATACCACGAGCAACTACTGCAGCGTGAGATGTCATACCACCACGTACTGTTAAGATACCTTTAGCTAAGTTCATACCTTCGATATCTTCTGGAGAAGTTTCATTACGTACTAAGATCATATCCTGAACGCCATTTGCATGCGCTTTCTGAACATCTTCAGCTGTGAAGTAGATATGTCCAGTAGCAGCACCTGGAGAAGCAGCTAAACCTGTAGCAACAGCCTTTGCAGCCTTATAATCATCTTTATCGAAGTTTGGATGTAATAACTGGTCTAACTGTTTTGGTTCAACCTTTAATAAGGCTTCTTCTTCATTAATCATGCCTTCTTCAACCATGTCAACAGCAATCTTTAATGCAGCCTGCGCTGTTCTCTTACCATTACGAGTCTGTAACATGAATAATTTACCATCTTCAATTGTGAATTCCATATCCTGCATATCTTTATAATGATCTTCAAGAATATGACAGATCTTCTGGAACTGTTCATAACATTCTGGCATAACTTCATTTAATGTAGCAATTGGCTGAGGTGTTCTGATACCAGCAACAACGTCTTCACCCTGTGCATTCATTAAGTATTCACCGAATAATTTATTTTCACCAGTTGCTGGGTTACGAGTGAAGGCAACACCAGTACCTGACTTATCACTTCTGTTACCATAAACCATCTGCTGAACGTTTACAGCTGTACCCCAAGAACCTGGGATATCATTTAAACGACGATAAGTGATGGCACGGTCATTATTCCAAGAACCGAATACTGCTTCAACAGCAGCTAATAACTGTTCAATTGGATCCTGTGGGAAATCAACACCTGCATGTGCTTTATAAGCTTCTTTATATACAGCAACAACTTCTTTTAAGTCTTCTGCTGTTAATTCAGTATCGAATTCAACACCTTTTTCTTCTTTGATTGCATCAAATTTATGTTCGAAATCTGATTTTGGGAATCCCATTACAACGTCAGCGAACATCTGGATGAAACGACGATATGAATCGTATACGAAACGTTCATTTCCAGTTGTTGCAGCGAATTCCTTAGCAACTTCATCATTTAAACCAAGGTTTAATACTGTATCCATCATACCTGGCATAGAGATTCTCGCACCAGAACGTACAGATACTAATAATGGGTTCTTTGGATCACCTAAAGTTCTTCCAGTGATTTCTTCAAGCTTTTTAACATGTTCAATGATCTGTTCTTTAATATCATCTGAGATCATTTTTCCGTCTTCATAATATTGTGTACAAGCTTCTGTAGTCACTGTAAAACCCTGAGGCACAGGTAAACCGATACCTGTCATTTCAGCAAGGTTGGCACCTTTACCACCAAGGAGATTACGCATATCCTTGTTACCTTCGCTAAATAAGTAAACATATTTTTTCATAACTACTAAATCCTCCTTATGTCTTTTCACTTCTTTTATTATACACGTGTAAGGGCTTA
>NZ_DBPF01000065.1:0-16855 GCF_002299355.1 Catenibacterium sp. UBA627 | reverse complement strand
CCACCCTATGATGTAACGCCACATTAGATAGCGATATCTATTGGGGTTAAAGGTTGGAGGTGTAAACCGTTAATACGACTGGGCAGTTACAAGCCCAAGACCTTTAGGTCGGGGTAGTTGACTTTGTATTGGATTATATTAAGAATATGGGCGATGAATAACATTGAAGAACCCTCAGGGGTTCTTTTATCATGTTCAGAGTTCATTTACTTTATAAAAATAGCGAATTATGCTTAAAAATGTGCAATCTATCAAAATTGTCTAATAAATAAGTATGTTTTTTAGTGATTCTATAGGGCATATCACTTTTCTTTTTTATTTTGTGTGTTATAATGGTCAAGCAGAAGCGAGGTGAAATCATGGAAGAAAAGATTGAAGCCATTAAGGAAGTCATTCATAAGTTGAGACCCTATCTACAAAGAGATGGTGGAGACTTAGAATTCGTTGATTTCAAAGACGGCATTGTTTATGTACATATGCTTGGTGCATGTGCAGGATGCATGATGTTAGATTCTACTATTAAAGATGGTGTTGAACAGATTTTAATAGAAGAAGTCCCAGGCGTTATTGAAGTACAGGCAATTTAATTAAATATTTTTATACTCTTATTCAGAACCACACAGATGAGGATCGTTTTAAAGTGGTGGCAACCCTTATATAGAAGGTGCCTTGACCAAGCAAGTATTACTTGAACAATAAGAGGAAGCAGATTACTACGCTTTCCTCTTTGAGGAGAGCTTTTTTATTACAGGAGGAAAAGAAGAAAATGGAAAAGAACTTATTTACATCAGAATCTGTATCAGAAGGACATCCAGATAAGCTTTGTGATCAGATTAGTGATGCAATCTTAGATGAATGCTTAAGACAGGACAAATATTCACGTGTAGCTTGTGAATGTTTTGCAACTACTAATTTATTAGTTATTGGTGGAGAAATTACAACGAATGCGAAAGTAGATTATGAAGCAGTGGCTCGTGATGTGATGAGAAGAATCGGCTATACTGCTGAAGATTTAGGTATTGATGCAGATACTTGTGAAATCAAGGTAGTAATGGATACACAGTCTAGTGATATCGCATTAGGTACAAATGTAGAAGTAGGTGGTGCAGGTGACCAGGGTATCATGTTTGGTTATGCAACAAATGAAACTGAAACATATATGCCTTTACCAATCTCTATGGCTCATGAATTAGTACGTTACGCAAGTAAATTAAGACATAATGGTATATTCAAGCATGCAAGACCTGATATGAAATCACAGGTTACTATTGATTATACAGATGAAAACAATCCTAAGGTTGATACAATTCTTATGTCAATCCAGCATGATCCAGATTTCAATGAAGAAGAATTCAAGACATTCATTAAAGAAAAAATCATGAAAGAAGTTGTAAGAAAGCATCATATGAATGAAGACTACAAGGTATTCATCAATCCAACAGGAAGATTCGTTATTGGTGGTCCTCATGGTGATACTGGTTTAACTGGACGTAAGATTATCGTTGATACTTATGGAGGAATGGCAAGACATGGTGGAGGCGCATTCTCTGGTAAAGACCCATCAAAGGTAGATAGAAGTGCAGCTTATATCACTCGTTATATCGCTAAGAACATTGTTGCAGCAGGATTATGTGATCGTATTGAAATCCAGTTATCTTATGCAATTGGTGTAAAGGATCCTACAAGTGTGCATGTTGATACTTATGGTACTGGTAAGGTAGCTGATGAAGTCATCTTAGATGCAATCAAGAAAGAATTTGATTTAACTCCTCAGGGTATCATCAATACATTAGATTTATTAAATCCAATCTATGGTCCAACAGCTGCTTATGGACATTTTGGTCGTACTGATGTTGAATTCCCATGGGAAAAATTAAATAAAGTAGAAGACTTAAAGAAATACTTAGCTTAAGAAGACATTAACGTCTTCTTTTTTTATATTTTATGTCAAGAGTGTTTTTTTAGTTTTTTTTTATGTATAATATAGATATAGAAAGAATTGTAAAGGAGGAATTAATTATGAAAGTTATTGTCAGAGGTAAAAACGTTACAATTACAGATGCTATTGAGGACAAGATTATTAAAAAACTAGCATTGCTCGACAAGTACTTCATCATGGGACAAGATGTGGAGGCTAAGGTTTTAATTAGAACTTACCCATTTGGTCAGAAAATTGAAGTTACAATTCCTACAGAGTATGTTCTTCTTCGTGCAGAAGAAACAAGTGATGATCTATATGAAGCAATCGATTTAGTTATCGATAAACTAGAAAGACAGATCAGAAAGTACAAGACAAAGTTAAGTAGAAAGTCAAAGAATAATAAACTCGCTTTCAACATTAACACTTTAGAAGCTCTTGAAGAACCTGAAGAAGAAGACGTTGTCGTTAAGGCAAAAACAATTAATCCTAAACCAATGGACATGGAAGAAGCTATCATGCAGATGGAACTCATTGGTCATTCATTCTTCGTTTATAAAGACATCGAAACTAATACAGTATGTGTTGTCTATAAACGTAGAGATGGTGGATACGGTCTTCTTGAAACAGAAGAATAATAAAAAGAAATCTGGCTTTTGGCCAGATTTTTTTTGTGTTCTTAAGTAATTCTTTCTTTTCTTTCGTATATATTATTTGAGAGATACAAGATCGCCCTGCATAATATCGTGTGCTTTCATATATTTATCGATATCATTAAGAATTGTTGTTTTCTTAATAGACCATAAAGGAGCTACTAATTCTTCTAATGGTGCATCTCCAGTCAGTCTTTCTACGACTACATGACTTGGAATATATTCTAATTGTCTTGCAACTAAAGAAATATATTCATCTCTTTCTAACATCTTAAAAGGATAATAGAGCTTATATAGACGACTATTTTGTGTGACATAGAGATTGTGAATCTTAATACCTTGAATATCTAGTTTTCCTACCGCTTTTGCAGTCTCCAACATCATCTCTATTGTTTCATTAGGTAAACCATTAATGATATGCACACAGACTTCTAAATGATGTCTTCTTAACATAGAGAGTCCATCTAAGAATTCCTGATATGAATGACAACGATTGATTTCTTTTGCGGTAGTATCATGAATAGTCTGTAAGCCTAATTCTATATAGACATCCGTTTTCTTAGATAATTCTTCTAAATAAGCACATATTTCTTCAGTGAGGCAGTCTGCACGTGTCGCAATCGCAATACCAACAACATCCTTCATACCAATAAATGGTTCATAGATCTTCTTTAACTGATCTAAAGAAGCATAGGTATTTGTATATGCCTGGAAGTAAGGAATAAAGATAGCTTCAGGCCACTTTCTTTTCATCACTTCAGAACCTGCGTTAAACTGTTCTAAAAGAGAATCGCTATCTAGAATAAAGTCTCCAGATCCTTTCTCAGAACAGAATATACAGCCTCCAAAGCCTTTTGTCCCATCTCTATTAGGACAAGTAAAATGGGCATCTAAAGAGACCTTTGCGACTTTTTTATGATATCTCATTTTTAAAAAATAGTTGTATGTATGATAACGTTTGTTATCTAAAGAATATGGAAAAGGATTCATTTTTTATCACCCGGATCATTATAACATAAAAAGGAGAAAAGAATATGCTAGAACTTAAAGACTTAACTATGAGTTATGATATATGTCTATTAGATCATGTGAATTATATATTTCCAGATACGGGGCTAGTAGGTATTAAAGGTCCTTCAGGATGTGGGAAATCAACTCTTCTTTATTGTTTATGTGGCTTACTGAAATATGAAGGAAAGATTACTTTCAATTATAAAGAGATAGATGCCTCGTTTTGTAAGATGATCGGTTTTATTAAACAGAATAATGATCTGATACCTTCTTATACAGTAGAAGAAAACATCATGGCTGGATGTTATTTTGGTCAGATTGATTTGAATAAGAAGAAGATGGATAAAATCACTAGACGATTGAAGATAGATAAACTTATGAAAAGATGTCCTAATGAACTTTCTATTGGACAGATGAAACGTGTCTCTATTGCTCGTGCTCTATTAAAGGATGCACCTGTATTACTGTGCGATGAACCAACAGGTGCACTTCATTATAAACAGGCAAAAGAGGTTATGACACTCTTAAAGGAAGTCTCAGAAGATCGTTTGGTCATTGTTGTGTCTCATGATACAGAACTATTAGATGAATATGTAGATATACTCATAGAGATGAGGAATCAGACATTACATACTGTTAAAGAAGGGAATACAAATAAAGATGTTCTGATTCCTCAACATAAGAAGCACTTCTCTTTAAGATATAGCTTTAAAGAAGTGTTAGGAGAAAGAAGGAGACTAGCACTTCTTTCACTCTTTCAGATACTTGTTATTGTGACTTCGCTAGTAATTATAAGTGGTTTAAATGGTCTTTCTACCTCCATAGAAAAATCTTACATGGAAGCACCACTTAAAGATATTGTGACTATAGCAAGTCATGATGGGGAATCCCTCTCTTTAAAGGAAAAAGAAACGCCACACTTTGATATAGAAAGTGGGTATATAAAAGGTGTGAATGCATTTTTGATTCGTTTACCTGCTAAGAAAAATCATATCAAGCTTCTTTCAGGTCGTTTTCCTCATCATACAAATGAAGTCATTATTACACATAATTTATCTCATAAACTCAAATCACAATTCACATGTCATCTATTAGAAGATGACACATATAAAGTAGTAGGAGTAATAGAAGATAATTTTTATCAGGATCAATTTGTCTGTTTTCATCATGATATAGATAAGAAATATCCAGATCTTATAAGAGATGACAAGATGGATATTATCACCAATAATCCTGAAACAGTCATTAAACGTTATGAAAACAATTATGAAGCAGATAATGATGTATATATGAAGAAGATGAGTTATGGTACGCTTATTTCTATTGGTCGCATAATTGCATTGGCTTATATGATGATCAGTTTAATTGTGGCGATAGAACTCACAAAAACAGTCTTCTCTTCTCTTTACTTAGAAAGAAGCCGCTCATTAGCTTTAAAAATCTCTATGGGTGCAACATACAAACAGTTACAGTGTGAATCAAAGATAGAAATATTTATTATTGGCACATTTATTTACTCTATCAGCATAGTGATGTTTATAATCATTCTTTCTATTCTTCCATTGACATCATTTAAGGAATATTTCCATTTTACCTGCCTTGCCTCTCCTTATTATTTCTATGTTATTTTCTATTTTCTCTATCTTCTTATACTCATACTTTCTGCATCTGCACCGTTTATTCGTATTAAGAAAGAAAGTATAGTCTCATTACTCAGGGAGGAATAATATGATTCAACTTAAATCAATCAATAAACGTTATCTGCATGAACATGTACTAGACAATATTTCTTGTACGCTTCCTGATATAGGCTTTGTGTCACTAATAGGACCAAGTGGATGTGGAAAAAGTACTTTACTTCATATTATTGCTGGACTCGATGATGATTATTCTGGAGAAGTCATTTATAAAGATAAGAAGATTTCTATTATCTTTCAGGATTTTCATCTTATTCCTTGGCTTTCTATCACAAATAATATTCGCTTATATGATTATTTTCATAAATCATCTTACATATTGGATGAAACACTCACTAAACAGTTTAAGAAGACTCCAGTGAGTGCACTTTCTTTAGGGCAAAGACAACGCACTGCGATAGAACGTGCTCTTTATTATAATCCAGATATTATTCTATGTGATGAACCAACAGCATCACTTGATCCAGATAATGCAAAGAGAGTATTGCAGATATTGAAGGAACGTTCTCATTCTTCTCTTGTATTATTTGTATCTCATGATGAAACATCAGTGAAACAATACAGTGATCGTATTATAGAGATGAAGGATGGCTATATCATAAAGGATACAGTAATCCAAAAGACAGAGGTATATCCTAAAGAGAATCATTGTAATAATAAAAGATATCATTTTCCTATTTTCAAGCTAACAATCCAGTCCTTTTTAAGTAGTCGTAAAAGGTTCTTTCAAATGTCTTTCG
Organism: Catenibacterium sp. UBA627; assembly: GCF_002299355.1. Classification (NCBI taxonomy): domain Bacteria; kingdom Bacillati; phylum Bacillota; class Erysipelotrichia; order Erysipelotrichales; family Coprobacillaceae; genus Catenibacterium; species Catenibacterium sp. UBA627. The sequence goes on along the minus strand of NZ_DBPF01000065.1, from coordinate 10,836 downwards.
CATTATCTATCGCATTATTATGTCTGATGATGACATTTACCTTTACATTCTCTTTTCGTAATACCATTTATCAATATCTCTCTTCATTGATTCCACAGAAGTCAATTACTTATAAATTACGTAATGATGATCCTTTATCTTTAACTCATTTCAATGAAGCAACCTATCATTATTTGAATTTAGATGATTATAATCTCATGGGAATCTCTCATAATAATCAAAGATATCAGAAGAATGAAGTTCTGTTTATATCTGATGATACATCTTATGTCAGCCAGTATATATATGGAAGAGCACCACAAAATAATGATGAAATTGCGGTACCTCTCTCAACTGCAAGAAAACTTGCCCAAAATAAGAAGGTAAATTCGTTACTCAATACATCATGGACGATCTATTATAAATATCAATTAAAAATCAAAGGAATAGAAGTAAAAATAGTAGGTATATCTCCACAAACTTACAATTATGATGCCTTTTATATGTATGAATTTGCTAACTATCATTGGATCGAATCACTCTTTAATCAGACACCAACTGCAAGATATGGTATGTTAAAGTATAAGGCAGACAAATCAATTATAGATTCTTTAAAAAAGAATTATCCTGAATATGAATTCAAGACAATGGGGGAATCAACAAAGAAAACATTAAATGATAACATGAATAGAATTCAGATGATTCTTGTCATTTTTTCTATTTTGACTATTATTTCTTCTATCTTTATGATTATGGAAATCATGATTCTTCATGCTATGCATTTAAAGAAGGATCATGCGATTATGAAAGCCTATGGTGAAAAGAATAAACATATTTTTAAGATGTCTTTCTATCAATGTCTGATTCTCCATTCTTATAGCTATTTGACTGCTTCTCTTATATTATTAGGTATTATGAAGGTGATGAATCAGATTATTCCTCAGATTACGGACTTTCCCATGCATCTTACATTCCAGCCTCTTAGTATGCTTTTATTGTGGGCTGGTTCATTCTTGTTAGTCTGTATCTCAACATTGTTTAGTGTTATTTATATTATCAAACTCAATCCATCCCGCATTCTTAAAATGAGATGATAATTCTTGCAAATAATGGGAAATTATGATAAGGTGAGTGAGTATATAAAAGTCAAGGAACTAGAGTAGTAGATGGTCATACTTTTTAAGAGAACTTATGGCTGGTGTGAATAAGTAAAGTCATCCATTGAACTCGCTAGGGAGATGGGTCTGTGGTAAGCAGATCACGTATTGCTGCGTTAAAGCATTAAGCGCATGAATCAGTCTTCATGAACTAAGGTGGTACCGCGAGTTCTCGTCCTTAGACATGAGGACTTTTTTTATTTTAAAAGTGGAGGAGACAAAATTATGACTTATGATCATAAGATAGTAGAAAAGAAATGGCAGAAATACTGGGAAGAGAATAAGACATTCGAAACAGATGTTTATGATTTCTCAAAGCCTAAATACTATGCCTTAGACATGTTCCCTTATCCATCAGGACAAGGTCTTCATGTTGGACATCCAGAAGGATATACAGCAACTGACATCATGTCAAGAATGAAGAGAATGCAGGGATATAACGTATTACATCCAATGGGATTTGACTCATTTGGTTTACCTGCTGAACAGTATGCAATCAAGACAGGTAACCACCCTGAAGGATTTACATTAAAGAATATTCAGACTTTCACTAAACAGTTAAAGATGTTAGGTTTCTCATTTGACTGGGATAAGCAGGTATCTACTTGTGATCCTAGCTTCTATAAATGGACTCAGTGGATTTTCAAACAGTTATATGAAGATGGTTTAGCTAGATATGTAGATATTCCTGTTAACTGGTGTGAAGAATTAGGTACAGTACTTGCGAACGATGAAATTATTGATGGTAAGAGTGAACGTGGTGGATTCCCTGTTATTCGTAAGAATATGAAACAGTGGGTTATTGATATCCCTAAATATGCTGAAAGATTACTTGCAGGATTAGAAGAAGTTGATTGGCCAGAATCTACTAAAGAAATTCAGAGAAACTGGATTGGTAAATCAATCGGTGCTCATGTTGATTTTAAGGTAGATGGTTATGATGATAAATTCACAGTATTCACAACACGTTGTGATACATTATTTGGAGCTACTTATTGTGTATTAGCACCAGAACATGAATTAGTAGAAAAGATTACGACTCCTGATAAGAAGGATGAAGTAAAAGCTTATTTAGATGTATGTGCAACTAAGTCAGAACTTGAAAGAACTGAATTAAATAAAGAAAAGACTGGTGTCTTCATTGGTGCTTATGCAATCAACCCAGTAAATGGTAAGAAGATTCCAATCTGGATTTCTGACTATGTATTAGCTGGTTATGGAACAGGTGCTATCATGGCTGTTCCTGCACATGATGATCGTGACTATGCTTTCGCAAAGAAGTTTGGTATCGATATTATTCCAGTATTAGAAGGTGGAGATATTACTAAGGAAGCATGGACACAGGATGGTGTACATATCAACTCTGGCTTCTTAAATGGTTTAGATAAACAGGAAGCAATCGATAAGATGTTAGACTGGTTAGAAGAACATCATTGTGGTTCTAAGCATGTTAACTATCGTTTAAGAGAATGGATCTTCGCAAGACAGAGATATTGGGGTGAACCAATTCCAATCATTAACTTTGATGATGGAACATCTGTTGCATTAAGTGATGATCAGTTACCACTTATCCTACCTGAACTTGAAGATTATAGTCCATCAAAGACAGGTTCTTCTCCATTAGATAAGGCTGTTGACTGGGTTAATGTAGAAGTAGATGGTAAGAAGGGTAAGAGAGAAACAAGTACAATGCCTGGTTCTGCAGGATCTTCTTGGTACTTCTTAAGATATATTGATCCACATAACGATAAGGCTATTGCAGATCCAGAATTATTAAAGCATTGGATGCCAGTTGATTTATATGTTGGTGGACCAGAACATGCAGTAGGACACTTATTATATTCACGTATGTGGAATAACTATTTATATGACAAGGGTATCGTACCAGTTAAAGAACCATTTAAGAAGCTATACCATCAAGGTATGATTCTTGGTCCAAATGGTGTGAAGATGTCTAAGTCAAAGGGTAATGTTATTAACCCAGATGATATTGTAGAAGCATATGGTGCAGATACATTACGTTTATATGAAATGTTTATGGGTCCTCTTGAAGCATCTAAACCTTGGAGTGAAACAGGTGTAGAAGGTTCAAAGAAATGGCTAGAACGTGTTTATAGACTATTTGTTGAATCTGATAAGTTAACTGATACAAATGATGGTTCACTAGACTTCGTATATCACTCAACAGTTAAGAAGGTGACTGAAGACTATGAAAACCTTGGCTTTAATACAGCTATCTCACAGATGATGATTTTCATCAATGAAGCATATAAGGCTAAATCAGTTTATAAGCCATATGCAGAAGGTATCGTTAAGATGCTTTCATGTATTGCACCTCATATCTGTGAAGAAATGTGGGAAAAACTTGGTCATGAAGGAACAATCGCTTATGAAGCATGGCCAACATATGAAGAAGACAAGCTTGTTGTATCTACAATTGAAATTGCAGTACAGGTAAATGGTAAAGTACGTGGACGTTTATCTATTAATAAGGATCAGGAAGCTGAATCTGTTAAACAGCAGGCATTAGAACTTGAAAATGTTAAGGCACATACTGATGGTAAAGAAGTTAAGAAGATCATTTATGTTCCTAACAAGATTGTAAATATTGTAGTTAAATAATTCGTTAAGGCATCTCTTAGGAGATGTCTTTTTTTGGATTAATAGACGATTTCTTCATGATAGTAAGAGAGGGTATGATATAGTGATATCAAGGATGCGATAAAGTATGGAAATGAAACATCATTTGAGAAAGATGAAATTTGAAGGAAAGAGTTACAATGTTTTAACGGATGAGGAATTAGAAGACTTAATTGTTTCTGAGATTTATGATAAAAAATATAAAGAGGGAAATGTAGAACTAGTAGATTTTGATCAATTTTTGAAAGATTGAGAAGAAAGATATGGCTTATAAAGTTTTTCTCGATAAAGAAGTTATCTTTAGATAAATGAAATTTACCGAAAGGTATTAGAAAGATGGTATCGATGAATATCATCTTTTTCTATGCTAAGAAATTAAAACAGAAAGCCCGTTTGTACTTTGTTGTTCTGCTAGGTAATACACATATAAATATAATGATGTAAATGAGTGAATTACTCAGGCTTAATTCATTAAGGAATTTCATTATCCAAAGAATTTAAATTTGCGACACTCTACGATACCAACGCTTTTCATAGTATGGTTCTTCACTGGATTCTAGATGGTATGAAAGAATCAATAGATGAACTTGTAGACAACATCAATCATATGCGTTACTTAGGTTTAAAGGATTAATTGAAAGATCATTCTCAATATAGATAATTACCGCTATTTGTCTACTTATGGATAGAAGTACCTTTTTGTCTTTCGCTATTTATTCTTATATATATTATGATAAGTCCGGGTAGTTCATATGAAGGGAAGTAAATAAAATGAAAACATTATATCTTATGCGTCATGGAGAAACATTATTCAATGTTCAACATAAAATTCAAGGCTGGTGTGATTCCCCATTAACTGAAAAGGGAATCAAGCAGGCGCAAAAAGCAAGAGATTATTTTTCTAAAAAAGGCATTACTTTTGATCATGCTTATTGTTCTACAAGTGAAAGATGTAGTGATACTTTAGAGTTGATTGTAGATATGCCTTATACAAGATTAAAAGGATTAAAAGAAAATTTTTATGGAGAACTTGAAGGAGAAAGTGAAAGATTAAATAAACACCTTAGTCCAAAAGATTGTGAAACTTTTTATATCCAATTTGGTGGAGAATCTTCAAATACAACGAGAGATAGAATGATGAAGACGTTAACGGAAATTATGGATAAGGAAGATCATGAAAATGTTTTGGTAGTTTCTCATAGTGGTGCATGTTTTAATTTTTTAAGAGCTATCCAAGATCCTACGGAAGAGTTAAACAAAGGTTTTGGAAATTGTTGTATTTTTGTTTATCAGTATGATCAGCATCAATTTTCATTAAAAGAAGTCATAAGACAGGAGGAACAATAATAGAATATATTCAATTAGGTAATTCAAATTGAAAAGTATCACGTGTCTTCTTGGAATGTATGGAATTTGGAGATGCAAATAATGGTCAGCATAGCTTTACAATTGATCAAGAACATACAAGAGAAGTTGTAAAAAAGCATTTTAAAAGTGTTTTTTTATCTAAATATGATGATCTTTTAAATATTGTAGTAAAATAAAATCTGAAGTCACCTCGAAAGAGGTGCTTTTAGATTGTTAAAAATTAGATGAAAATATCAATGGGTTATTCTAAATAGGTAAATTTAATGATACAAAAAGGCAATAGAAGATGACTAAGCCATCTCACTATTGCCTTTTAATAATGCATGTATTTTTATTTTATATGATATATAAAGCAATACTGCTGCACCAGTCCATGCGAGTACTTCTGCAAGATAAATACCATTCTGACCTAAGAATATAGGGAAGATGAGGGCAACACCTACACGAATAACGAGTTCCACAATACCTGATACCATTGGTATAAATGTATTTTCCATTCCCTGTAGTGCACTTCTATATGAATGAAGCATATAAAGAATTGGTAGACATATTGCCATAATGAAGAGATATTTATAAGAAATAGTAAGTACCTTATTAATCTGATCAGGTGTACCTGAAATAAAGAGTAATAAGATATGCTTACCAAATAGAACCATTGAACCACCAATAATTACTGAAGTACAGAATGACAGGAAGGCAGCCTGTGCCACACCTTTTTTAATACGTTCATACTGTTTTGCACCAAGGTTCTGGCTATTAAATGTTGTAATGGCATAACCAAATGAAATAGCGGCTACTTCTAATAAACCATAGAGCTTATTTGTGGCAGTAAATCCTGCAATAAATAAGAATCCAAAACGATTGACTACTGACTGTACCATAATACCACCAATAGAAATAATGAGGTTCTGGAAGGCAAGAGGTGAACCTAACTGTAATAAGTTCTTGATGATCTTTTTTTCAAACTTAAATTTAGCGAGTTCTAACTTGAATGGTAATTCCTTCTTCAACATATAGAGACAGAATATTGCAGTTAAGAACTGTGCTAATAATGTCGCAATCGCAGCACCTGCAATACCCCAGTTAAATACCACTACAAATAATAAATCTAAACAGATATTTGTGATTGCTCCTCCAATCATTGCTAGTAATGGTGTACGGCTATCACCTAAAGAACGTAATATACTAGAAAAACAGTTATAAAACATTGTAATCGTCAAACCACCGGACATGATTCTTAAATACGTAATAGACCCCTGAATAACGTTAGATGGTGTATTTAATAGAGTTAATAATGGAACGATAGATAATTCTGCAAAAACTGTTGTAAGAATGGAAAAGAAAGCACATAAGAAGAAAATCATATGCATAGATCTTTTCATATTTTCATAATCTTCAGCGCCAAAAGTACGTGAGATACGAATAGAGAATCCCTGTGTAAAGCCCATTACTATTCCTAAAATAGCCCAGTTAATCCAGTCTGCAGCGCCTAGACTCGCCAAGGCATTAACACCTAAGAACTGTCCTACAATCATTGTATCTACCATTGTATATAATTGCTGCAAGATATTACCTAACATAAGTGGTAATGCGAATAAGAATATAAGCTTTAATGGTTTCCCTTTAGTCATGTTCTTCATGTTTATTTCCCTCCACACAATGCGACTATCATATCATATTATTTATGACTAACTCTAGAGGGAATTTTCAATAATTAAGAAAGTATTAATAATTGATAGGAATGTAAATGATATAATGATACATAAGAGGGGATATTTATGAATATATTAGTTGTAGATGATGAAAAAGAGATTACAGATTTAATACAAATCTATTTAGAAAATGAGAATTTTACTGTATATAAGTACTATTCTAGTCAGGATGTATTAAGAGATATTGATGATTTAAAGATTGATTTAGCTATCTTAGATGTAATGATGCCTGATATGGATGGTTTTTCTTTATGTAATACAATAAGAAGAAAGTATAAGTTTCCTATTATTTTTGTGACCGCAAAGGTAGAGGATATTGATAAAATCAATGGTTTAAGTATTGGTGCAGATGATTATGTCACAAAGCCATTCCAGCCATTAGAACTTGTTGCACGAGTCAAAGCACAGCTAAGACGTTATAAGAATTATAATGAAAAAGAAGAAAAGAATGAAATAGATTTTAGAGGAATACGTATTAATAATGATACAAGAGAATTCTATTTTAATGAAAAGAAGATAGAACTGACTAAAACAGAATTTGCGATATTATGGGAATTATGTGTTCATAAAGGAAATGTTGTAAAGAGTGATGACTTATTTTTAAAGGTCTGGGGAGAAGATTATTATAAGAGAGATAATAATACAATCATGGTGCATATTAGACACTTACGTGAAAAGATGCATGATGGTGGAAGAAATCCTAAATATATAAAGAAAGTTTATGGAGTAGGCTATAAGATTGAAAAATAAAGGATGGATGATATGGAAACTAATACGATCTTAAAGAAGATTTATAAACGTACACTACTACAATATATAGCTTATACAGTAGGACTGTTAGTTGTTTTTGTATTGGCAGTCTATTTGGCTGCTTTTTTTGATTTTCAATGGGTCTATGATCTTGATTCTAATATTTATACGTTTCTAGCGTTCTTTTATAATATTGTGAAGAATCCACTCTCGCTTCTGTTGTTTTTATTAATCTATATAGTGATTTCTTTTGCGTTTATGATTCATCATCTTTATAAACAGACGTCCTATTATATGGATGCATTGACTCATGCATCTCATGAATTAATAGATAAGAGTGTAGACTATATCACATTACCAGAAGAACTTTATGATATAGAAAGACGATTTAATGAACTAAAGAGTGAATCAATAAAGAATGAGAGACTTGCAAGAGAGAGTGAACAGAAGAAGGATGAACTCATTGTTTACTTAGCTCATGATATTAAAACACCATTGACTTCTATGATTGGTTACTTATCTTTATTAGATGAAATTAAAGATATGCCTGATACTCAAAGAGAGAAGTATATTAATGTTGCATTAGATAAATCTTATCGCTTAGAAGATCTCATTAATGAATTATTTGAAGTAGCTCGTTATAATTCGGAAAAGATTATTTTAGAAAAAGAAGATTTAGATATTCGTCTGATGCTCGAACAAATTGTTGATGATTTCTATCCTGTCCTAGTAGAACAGGAAAAAAATATCCATCTTAATCAAGATGAAGATATCACATTATATGGTGATGCGGATAAACTCAGCAGAGTTTTTAGTAATGTGATTAAGAATGCGATTAGCTATAGTAAGGATCATACTGATATCAATATTGATGTTCATAGTATGCATGATGATGTCATTATTAAAGTCATCAATAAAGGAAAAGAGATACCTCAAGAAAAATTGAATCGTATATTTGAGAACTTTTATCGTTTAGATTCAGCACGTAATTCAAAAAAAGGTGGAAGTGGTTTAGGACTTGCTATTGCCAAGGAAATAGTGGAACTTCATCATGGTTCTATCTTTGCATCAAGTAATAAAGAAGAAACAGTCTTCACAATTACTCTTCCTAAAAATTAAGGAGTTCATAAGAATTCTATAAGAATGTATTAAAGAAGCATCTTCGTTTGTATTGGTAAAATACAAGTAATGAAGATGCTTTTTTAAGGAGATGAAAACATATGAAAAAAATAATCATTGTATTACTTTGTGTATTCTCAATTCTTATAGGTCATATAGCTTATAATATAAGTGGTGGTGCAAGTGGACTAAGAGAAGATATTGGTTTAGAAATAAAAGCCCATTCTAATCCTAAACTACGTACTATATTAAATAATAAGGATCAATATCCTGATGCAATGATTCAATCACTTTATCGTAATGAAGAACTTATTGATTTTGTTTATAACTATCCAAGTAAAAAAGGACATGTTTATACAAATACAATAGGTCCAGTCACAAAAGGACGTTATCCTCTCTTACTTCAATATGATCAAAGATGGGGCTATGGAAAGTATGGATATAATGTGATTGGCATGAATGGCTGTGGTCCTACGAGTACTGCAATGATTATTGCAGGATTAACAGGAAGAAATAACATTACCCCTTTTGATGTGGCATCATATGCATATAGTCATGGCTATTATCAAGATGGAACATCCTGGTCTTTCTTTACTGAAGGTATGAAACATTATGGTATTTATGGAAGAAACATTCCCCTCTCTTATTCTTCTATGAAGAATGAAATCATGAATGGAAGACCTCTTATATGTAGTATGAAACCAGGATACTTTACTACTACAGGACATCTTATTGTGATTAGAGGAATGAAGCAGGGGATGTTTATGGTGAATGATCCTAGCTCTATAAAAAGAAGTAATCGTTTATGGAGTTACGATACTCTTTCTAAACAGATTAGAAATATGTGGTCATTCTCAAGACAACATTATTAAGAATAAAGTCTTGGGAAAGATAGATGGAATGGCTCTCAGCAAGGAACTTAAAAGGGAAAATACGGATAGTTGGATGTGAATGAAAGATTGTGCTATTATTGGGGTGCAATAAATCGGAAATTTACAGCGAGGTGAAAGAGGTTGAATTATGTAGAATATGGAAAAGAAAACAGCGATGTAATTATCCTCTTACACGGAGGCGGTTTATCATGGTGGAATTACAAAGAGGTTGCTGAAAGACTTCAAACAGATTATCATGTGGTTTTGCCTATATTAGATGGTCATGCAGGATGTGATAAGCAGTTTACAACGATAGAGAATAATGCTTTGGATATTATAGAATTTGTAAATAGCAAATTGGGCGGTTCTGTTTTAATGATGGGAGGACTATCGCTTGGAGGGCAGATTTTGCTTGAAATTTTATCTCAACGCAAAGATATATGTAAGTATGCAATAGTGGAAAGTGTACTTGTGATACCTTCAAAATTTACATATTCTATGATTAAACCGGCGTTTGGAAGTTGCTATGGCTTAATAAAGTATAAGTGGTTTTCAAAATTGCAATTCAAATCATTACGAATAAAGTCGAATTTGTTTGATGAATATTACAAAGATACTTGTGCTATTAGAAAAAGTGATATGATTGCCTTTTTACAGGAAAACTCAGTATATTCACTAAAAGATGGCATTGGAGAGTGTGAAGCAACCGTTCAAATTTATGTTGGAGAAAAAGAAAAGCAATCAATGAAAAAATCTGCTAAAATCATTCATGAAAAATTGCATGATAGTTTTATACAAGTTCTTCCTAATATGTATCATGGAGAGTTTTCAATAAATCACGCAGATGATTATGTGAGAAAACTATTAGAAATAGTAAAGCGAAGGTAACTTTCAGTCTTCAGCAGAGACTGAAAGTAACAGAAGATTTGAATTTGGCGATTGGATAAATTTATTTTTTGTTGTAAAAACCTTTATTTTAGGGCGTTGCTACGGAAAGTAGCAGAAAAATAGTGAAATTACAGCTAATGTTTCTTGTTTGGTAAAGGTTAATTTACTAATCTGTGAATGAAGTAAAACAAAAAGAAAACGGAGGTAGAAAAATGACTTTAGAAGAACAAATTAAACATTACAGAAAACAAGCTGGACTTTCACAGGAGAAGATGGCTGAGAAAATCGGTGTATCAAGACAAGCCATTACAAAGTGGGAAAATGGAATAGGAACACCGGATATTGCAAATC
>NZ_DBPF01000066.1:5386-7964 GCF_002299355.1 Catenibacterium sp. UBA627 | reverse complement strand
TAAAAACATCCTCAAGGTTTATACACCTAGAGGATATTTTCATTTCTAATTAAGTGCTTTTTTATTTAATGTCCTTAAAAGGGGCTCCACTTTACAAAATAAATCTACTTTTCTATAGTGTCCATTCAACAGTGTCCATTTTAAAAAATACTGGTTAATAAAATAGTCTGTTAATTCATCACTTTTTCTAGAAAGCGTATACATAATTATTCATAACATGATAAAATATATTAAGTAATAGGTATGAATTATCTATGTTTCCGAAGATGAGGTGAATAAATGTGATAGAAGTAATAGAAAAAATTGGAAATATTGAAAATTTATCATTAAAGAATGAAGAGATGGAAGTTGTTGTCTCAACATTTGGCTGTACTATTATTAAGATGATTATTGAAGATAAGAATGGAGTAAAAGGTGATGTTGTATTAGGTTATGATGACTTTAATCAATATCAGACTCTAGATGGTTATCTAGGTGCATTAGTAGGTAGAGTTGCGAATAGAATAGGAAAAGGAACATTTGAATTAAATGGTGAAACATATCATTTACCTATTAATAATGGTCCTAATAGTTTACATGGTGGTATTAAAGGATTTAGTTATCAGATTTTTGATTATGAAATCTTAGATGACTATACTATTAAGTTTGCTTATCATGCAAAGGATGGAGAAGAAGGTTATCCAGGTAATATGGATTTTAGTGCTACTTATCATTTAGAGGGTACTACATTAACTATTTCTTATCATGCTACGAGTGATAAGGATACTTTAATTAATATTACTAACCATTCATATTTCAACTTATCAGGACATAAACATAATATCTATAATCACACTTTAAAGATTGATGCTGATTATTATGAACATGTAGATGCAGATGGTCTTGCTACAGGTGAAAAGGAAGCTGTAGAAGGTACTCCATTTGACTTTAGAATACCTGCAAAGATTGGTGAACGTGTAGAAGTAGATCATCCACAATTAAAACTTGGTAATGGTTTTGACCATCATTTTTTCTTTACTACAGATAAGAACCAGGTTGTATTAGAAGATGAAGAAAGTGGTAGAAGATTAACAGTATCTACTACTTTACCAGGAGCACAGATCTATACCGCAAACTATCTAGATGGACGTATTGGTAAGAATGGTGAACCTTATAATGCGAGAGATGCAATATGTATTGAAACACAGAACTTACCAGACGCTATTCATATTGAAAAGAATCCAAGCACTATTTTAAGAAAGGGAGAAACATTTGATGCACAGACATCTTATTGTTTAGAGGTAATTAAATAATGAAACTTGCAACACAGATTATTGAAGATATTAGAAATGGTCAGGCAGATGCTTTATTAACTGATATTTATGTAGATGAGTCTTTATTAGATGCTCAGAAAGAAAGATATATTGCAGCTATTGAAAAGTTTATTTCACTTTATGGTGATAAGGAAGTAGAAGTATTCTCAGCACCAGGTAGAAGTGAAGTATCTGGTAACCATACAGACCACCAGCATGGTGAAGTATTAGCTGCTGCAATTAACTTAGATATTATTGCGATTACAGCACCTAGAGATGGTGAAATTAAGGTATTATCTGATGATTATGACTTAAAGGCTGTAGCTTTAGATGACTTAGAAAAGAAAGCTGAAGAAGAAGGTACTTCAGAAGGATTAATTAGAGGTACTCTTGCACGCTTTAAGGAATTAGGTCTTCATATTGGTGGTTTTGAAGCTTATATGACAAGTGAAGTATTACAGGGGTCTGGTCTTTCTTCATCAGCCGCATTTGAAGTCATGATTGGTACTGTATTATCAGGTTTATATAATGATATGACAGTAAGTCCAGTATTGATTGCACAGATTGGTCAGTATACTGAAAACGTATATTTTGGTAAACCATGTGGATTAATGGACCAATGTGCAAGTTCAGTAGGTGCTCTTATTCATATTGACTTTAAAGACAATGATCATCCTGTTGTAGAAAAAGTAGATGTTGATTTCTCTTCATTCCATCATAGTTTATGTATTGTAGATGTTCATGCATCTCATGCAGACTTAACTGATGATTATGCAGCCATTCCTGCAGAAATGAAGGAAGTAGCACACTTCTTTGGAAAAGAATTCTTAAGAGAAGTATCAGAAGAAGAATTTAAAGCACATATTCCTGAATTACGTGAAAAGATGAGTGACCGCTGTGTCATCCGTGCATTACACTTCTTTAAGGAAGATGCAAGAGTAGAAAAAGCAGTATCTGCCTTAAAAAACAATGACTTTGATACATTCAAGTCAGTCATCAAATCATCAGGAGACAGTTCTTATAAATACCTACAGAATATCTATTCTAACCATGATGAAACAAACCAGGCAGTTTCTATTGCCTTAGGTTTATCGGAAGATATTCTAGGTAATAAAGGTGTATGTAGAGTACATGGTGGTGGATTTGCAGGTACGATCCAGGCCTTTGTAGAAGATGATTATGTAGAAACATATAAGACTGAAATTGAAAAGTATTTTGGTGAAGGTTCTTGTCATATTCTTAAAGTAAGAAAGTATGGCGGTAAGAAAGTAGAATTATAAGCATTA
>NZ_DBPF01000066.1:4701-5269 GCF_002299355.1 Catenibacterium sp. UBA627 | reverse complement strand
GCTGGCATTCTTCTTTTCAAAATAGATTTTAAAGCCTGCTTTACTTGTGAATAATACGACATCTTTAGTTTCTATTATGTTTTTTATATTCGTATATTTTATGGAAGCTTTATTTTCTACTGAGTCTACCACTGTAGTTAGTTTATCTTCATAAAAGACCAAGTCATAGATATATTCATCTGTCTGGAGTGACTTATTACGATTTTTTATGATTATTTTTGATAGCATTCTTGGTTGAGAACATATAAGTATTAAATTAATAACACTTATTACACTGTAAATAACATGTCCTGCAGATAGATTCATAAACAAAGTAATCCATGAAAGACAGAATGCAACTATTAGGAATAATGTAAAGAATGTGGGAAAGAAGTGAAAGATGACTTTTTTGAGAGTTGGATAATCCAATTTATTATTTTTGACAGTTAATATTTCCATTTTCGATACCTCGCTATTTATAACATATTAAATTTTAACATGGATAAGTATTAATTGCACCAAATAGTGATGATATATATTACTGATTATGATCAATATAAAGTGATTCAAATCAAAGGTGATAGAGTAG
>NZ_DBPF01000066.1:4146-4640 GCF_002299355.1 Catenibacterium sp. UBA627 | reverse complement strand
ATGCGAAAGGCACAATGGTGCTTCTGAATGAATGTATGATAAAAATGTAGAAAGAATACCGGTATGAATTCTACGTAAAGTAGTTAACAAAATAGGAGGATAGTAATAATGGCAGATGAAAATGTTAGAAAGGCACAGAAATATTTAAACAGCATGTATGGTCATCGTTCTGAATGGGTAAAGCTGGATGAGGACGGCTTGACTGGTACAGGTACATGCAAGGGGATTATCAGAGCCTTTCAGATTGAAAATGGAATCTCTCCAGTAACAGGAACAGTAGGAAATATCACTTTAAATAAAATGAGATCTTTAAGTGATATTTCTAAAATGAATGCTAATGATCCAGGAAATCCAAATGTATGCATTCTGCAGTGCGCATTGTTTGTAAAGGGGTATAATGCTGGAGGAATTACAGGAGTTTATTATACGGCTGGAGTGAATGCTGTAAAGCAGTACCAGGAAGATGCAGGACTTCCAGTAACAGGCATCATTGA
>NZ_DBPF01000066.1:0-4061 GCF_002299355.1 Catenibacterium sp. UBA627 | reverse complement strand
AAAATTCAGCAGCAGCTGAATACAGACTGGTCTGATATCATTGGTGTAGGTCCATGTGATGGTGTTGTCTCAAGATTTACTTCTTATGCATTAATTGCAGCACTACAGGCTGCTGAAGGTATTTATACAAGCTTTATTGGCAGTATTGATAAAAGAAATTTTGGTGATCAGACAGTAGCAAAATTCCCTGGTGTATTAAAGCAGGGGAAGAATGGTACCTATGTAAAGTATAATAAGCTTGTTCAATATGGATTATACTTGAATGGATATGATGCTGGAAGATTTGATGGTAACTTTGACAGTACTACTAAGTCCATGGTTGCATCATTCCAGGAGTTCTATGCATTAACGGGAATTGGGCTAGTTACTTCTGGAGAAGTAAACTGTGCAACAATGAAATCACTATTAACAAGTAAAGGTGATACAGGAAGAAAGTCAAAGGCATGTGACTGCTCCACAGTATTAAATAAGCAGCAGGCACTAGATATTAAGAATGCAGGATATCAGGTGGTAGGTAGATATCTGACAGGAACAGCAAATGGAAAGAGAAAGTTCATCACATTTGAAGAAATCAAAAACATTGAAAGTGCTGGATTAAGAGTATTCCCTATCTATCAGGATGGAGGATATAAAGCAGAGTATTTCCAGAATCTGAGTCAGGGTATTGTAGATGCACATACAGCAATTACAGCAGCTAAGAGAATCGGTGTTCCTGATGGAACAACCATCTATTTTGCAGTAGACTTTGACTGCTATGATTATCAGATGAAATCATTTATTGTTCCATACTTCGAGAAACTGAATTTTGTATTTAATAGTGAAACAAATAATAAAAAGTATAAGGTAGGAATTTATGCACCAAGATATATCTGTTCATATATCAGTAATAAAGGCTTAGCGGAATACTCATTTGTAGCTGATATGTCAAGCGGATACAGCTGCAACTTAGGTTATCCTATTCCGAAGAACTGGGCATTTGATCAGTTCTTTGAATTTAATGAGAGAACAGGTGGGCAATTCCCTTCAAATCCTTCATTTGATTTAGATAAGGTAGGATATTCTGGTAGAGATAAGGGGATTACAACATTTGATAAAGTGGATTATATGTCACCAGATCAATTAGCAGAAAAGAATTCCAATATTATTTTAGATATTCAAAGAGATCAATATGTTTATAATGTATTTGAACCTTTAGGTTATTTAGATAAAGTTTATAATAGCAGTCTTACTTATAAGAAAGAATTTTTATTAGATACTATTTTATTAAATGGTTTGACAATAAAAATAACAGCGGAAGTATCTGGTACATTAACTACTAATTTTGATAGTACTCCGATTACAATCGATTTAAATAATGAAGGAGAGTTAACAGCATCTTGTGAAGCAGAAATAGAAGGTATGATTGCAGGTATGGAAATTAAAGATTTTGAAAATATTGATATTATTAATTCTACTATCAATGATTTAAAAGATGTTGCTAAATCAGTGACATCAGGACAAATAGGTGTGAAAGTGAATTTGAATGGAACTTATCCAAAATTAACATTTGTTATTACTACAGATGATATTTTTCCAGATTCTGCTACTGTAGATCAAGAAATTACAGTTGAAATAAGTTTTGAAATTATTCCAAACCCAACACCTGATGTGGATTATAAATTGGATTCAAAAACTCTAACTAATCTTGCAATATCTGCTGCAGTTGTTATTGGATTAATAGCATTTCTATCTAATCCAGGAACTGCACCATTAGCTCCAGGATATTTAGCATCATTAGGTGTTTTGGCATAAAATTACTAAAGAATTGTATCTATCTAAAAAATAAATACAATTCTTTTTATATTGCCTAAATTTAGTATATAAAAATAGTTGACAGATAATGATGATATGATAAATTACTTATTAGAGGGTGATATTGAATGAGGATTGAAGTTCAAAATAATGTAATTAATAAAGAAGTTCTTGAAAGGAATAAAAAATATTTAATGCCTACTTGGAAGAATAATTTAGCAAGAATATATATTATATTATTTCTTGTACTATCTATAATCTGTTTAATACAGGGAACTTCTGAAATGAGACTATATGCATTTGCTGCTTTTACAGTTGCAGCAGTGTTTTTCTTCGCTCGTATTTACGTTACTAAAAGAAACATCAATTTAATTTTAGCTAAACAAATTGAGATGTTAGGAAAAGAAGAAGTATTTTATTCGTTGATCTTTGGAAATAGTGGTGTCAATATAATTGTATCAAGTGATAAAACAAGTCAAATAAAGTATGAAGATATTAACAAGATAATTGATACACCAAAAGATTTTGTATTTATATGGAAACATAGCTTTTTTATTTTTTGTCAAAAAGATAATTTAAAAAGCGATGAAAAAGAAAAAATATATGAAATAATAAAGCGTATGAATGTAAAGTTAGTAAAGGGAAAATAAATGTTGTATTCAATATAGTGGGCAATGTTGTTTTGCAGATAATAATGAACTATTAAACCTATTACAAAGTTTACCTAATGTTAAGTGGAAAGAGGCTAAACACTGGACACTAATCTAGAAAGTAATAATAGATAGAATTATAAGGACTGTGCATTTACTAATAGGGGTTTATTCCCCTGTTTTTTTTATGTATACTTGATTAAAAGCGAGGTAATAAGAAAAATGTTATTTAATACACATACACATTTAAATAGTGAACAATTATTTGAAAATCGTGATTTATATATTCAGAATGCAATAGATAGAGGTGTGAAGTACTTTACTGTTGTAGGTTATGATTTAGAGTCTTCACGTCTTGCAGTACAGATAGCGCATGAGTATGACTTTATTTATGCTGCAGTAGGTATTAGTCCTAATGATTGTAAAGAGACAACAGATGAGGATTTAGAGGCAATAGAAGCACTTGCGAAAGATCCTAAGGTTGTTGCTGTAGGTGAAATAGGATTAGATTACTATTGGGATGAAGCATCTAAAGAAAAACAGATTGACTGTTTTAAGAAACAGTTAGAAATAGCCAAGAGATTATCTTTACCTGTTACTATTCATGCCAGAGATGCTTATGAAGATACATTTGATATACTTTCTAAGTCGGGTGTAAAAGGTATTATGCATTGTTATAGTGGAAGTTATGAGATGGCTTTAAGATTCATTAAGATTGGTTATTATATTTCTTTGGCAGGTCCTGTTACTTTTAAGAACGCGAAGGTTCCTAAAAGAGTCGCTGAAGGCGTAGATTTAAACTATCTACTTGTAGAAACAGATGATCCTTATCTCACACCAGCACCTTATAGAGGAAAGCAGAATGAACCAGGTAATGTCTATTTTGTTGCCCAAAAGATTGCTGAACTAAAAGGATTAAGCTACGAAGAAGTCGCCAAACAGACAACAGAGAATGCACTTGAAGTATTCCAGTTAAAGAAATAGTAATTAAAATAGAGTATAATATAGTCTATCAGGAGGCTTTTATGAACATTTATGATAAGCTCGAACAATTATCACTTACAGAAAGTGAAAAAATACTTATAGACTATGTTGTAGAACATTCAGAAGATATTATGAATATGTCTGCTTCAGATATTTCTAAAAACAGCTATGTGTCTGTTTCTACTATTTATCGAATTATTGATAAACTAGAACTTTCAGGTTTACAGGCATTTAAATCCCATATTCATTTTGATCGTGAAAGATACTAGAAAGAACTTATTTCAGTGGACTATAACTATCCTTTCAGGATCAATAACACAAACCATGAAATAATGACTAAAATGTTGAATCTCTATGACCAGACACTTCATTCTACATTAAACCTAGTGAATCTAGATGAATTTGGTAAAATTGTCCAGAAAATGTATGATGCAAATGTTATTGCGTTATTTACTTCTATAGGGAATTATTTTATGGCCGAATGTTTTAGGCAGAACATGTTAGAAATAGGTAGAGATATCATAGTAGAAAAACAGATTTTCTATCAAAAAAAGGTTGCTGAAACATTAAAAAAAGGAGATATCGCAATCGTGATCTCCTATGCCAATAGAACACCTCATGTAGAAGATTTCATCC
>NZ_DBPF01000006.1:0-3394 GCF_002299355.1 Catenibacterium sp. UBA627 | reverse complement strand
ATGCATCAAGTTCAGCTTCATGAACGCCGTTTATTAGGCGTTAATAAAATTTAATTTTCACTAAGCAGTGGTTTTGAGTATTCAAATTATGGTTTTTATTTTTTTGTTCCATTACTTCATCTAATAAATCGTTACACGGTTTCCATAATCTCCAATACACTGGTCTACAATAGTTCTTTCGCATTACAAAACTATCTTAAAAATGCAAGTTGATTTAGTAAATGCTGATTATAAGTATAATAATGCCTATTAGTTTGGGTTCGGTTTACCTTTAAAGTTCCTTCTCTATCTCAACGTTATAATATCTTAACAGATACGCCTAAAAGTTAAGCAAAATCCTTTGGTTTATAATTTGTGAGATTTGATGCATTCATTTTAACGCTCTCCTTCGAGGTGATTTGAACACATTTAATCACAATAGTTAATATATTTAGTTACTTATATTTTCCTCCTTTTCCCCATTATAGCATGCTATAATGAGGAAAACAAAGAGGAGATGGAATCATGTGGGTTGTTGAAAGAATTGATGAAAAAGGGTATTATCATCTAGAAAACTTAAAGACAGGTGAAACCATTTTAAAGAGGGGTTTAAATGCACATGAGAATGATGTATTAGATGAATGCTTCCATGTTTTACCTGAAGAGACTAAGAAGAGAAAACAAGAAGTGGATGATTTGTTCCACTCTCTTTTATAGAGGTGACTACATGTTAATTAATATACAGAATTTATCTTATGCGATTGGTGAGAGACAGTTGTATAAGAACTTGAATATGATTGTAGAGGATACAGATAAGATTGCCTTAGTTGGTGTCAATGGAACAGGTAAGAGTACTTTATTAAAGATGATTGCCCATCATGACAGTCCTGCAATCACTTATAAGAAGGATCTAAAGATTGCATACTTATCTCAGAATCCTGTATTTAGAGATAATGAAACGATTCTCAATGAATCAAAACATATTCTTAAGGATGTCCCTGAATATTCTATTAAGTCTTCTTTGACACGTTTTGGTTTAGAAGATATGGATCAGGTAATCAGTACTTTATCTGGGGGGCAGAAAAAACGTTTAGCTCTTGCAATCGTATTACTGGAAGAATGTGATCTACTTATTCTAGATGAACCGACTAATCATCTAGATACTCCTATGATTGAATATCTAGAAAAATATTTAATTAAGCGTTCTAAAGGTTTACTTATGGTCACTCATGATCGTTACTTCCTAGAACGTATTACAAATAAGATTTATGAATTAGATAGAGGTGAGATTTTCCCTTATGTTGCTAACTATTCTCATTTCCTAGAATTAAAAGCTGAAAGAGAAAACAATGCCTTACAGGCACAAAGAAAAAGAAACCTCTTCTTAAAGAAAGAATTAGAATGGGTCAGAGCAGGTGTTCAGGCACGTTCTACTAAGAGTAAAGACCGTTTACAGCGTTTTGAAGAATTATCTTCTATTGAACAGATTCAGGACAAAGGAACTGTTGAACTTATAGATACTACAAGTCGTTTAGGTAAGAAGACTATTGAGTTAGTGAATGTGTCTAAAAGCTATCCTGATAAGGTGATGTTTAAGCCATTTTCTTATTTATTTAAGAGATTTGACCGTATAGGTATATTAGGACAAAATGGCTGTGGTAAGACAACGTTACTCAATATGATTGCAGGTATTATCACTGATTATGATGGTGAGATTATTATTGGTGATACAATCCGTATGGGCTATTTCCAGCAGCATTTCCATTATGATGATCCTACAATGAGAGTTATTGATTATATTAGAGAAACAAGTGATAATCTAGAAACAAGCGAAGGTACACTTAGTGCTCGTAATATGTGTGAACGTTTCTTATTTGATGACCATGCCCAATATACACAGATTGGTAAGTTATCAGGTGGTGAACAGAGAAGACTTTATTTATTAAAGGTTTTAATGGGTGCACCGAATGTATTACTATTAGATGAACCGACTAATGACTTAGATATTGAAACATTGAATGTATTAGAAGATTATCTAGATACATTTAAAGGTATTGTGATTACTGTATCCCATGACCGTTATTTTCTAGATCGTATTGTGGATGGTTTATTTGTCTTTAAGGATCAGGAAATTCATTATGTGAATGGTGGCTATAGTGCTTCTATTGATATCACTAATACTAAGAAAGAAACAGAATCTCAAAGAGAAGACTATCGTAAACAGGCTAAAGAAAATAGAAAGAGAAGATTAACCTTCAGTGAAAAGAAAGAACTAGAAGGTATGGATGATCTTCTTATGAATCTAGAAACACGTTTAAGTGAAATCGATGAAGAAATGGGAAGTACCCAGGATTTTGAAAAGCTCGATGAATTAAGTAAAGAACGTGATGAAGTTGAAAAGACTTTAGAAGAAAAGAATGAACGTTATCTAGAACTATTAGAAATAGAAGAAAGCTAATGAAAAGAGGAACCCATTTGGATTCCTCTTTTGCTATATAAGGAGAAGCATTAGACTCATTTGAATAATTTGTCAAACCCATCTTATTGATATTGAGTTCTTTTTATTATTAGACTAGTAATGGATTCAACATTTTATTAGAAATTTTCATTTCTCACTGAATATAAGATCGAGTCTTACTATAATTGCCGTATTTCTTCATTTTACTTTTCGGTTCGTTAGACTAGGAAGTCAAGTAACATGTCTTATATTTAATGTTTTATCTTCTGTCTTCTCTTTTCGCTTATATCATATATTATCATTTGTACGAATGCAAGCGTTTACATCAAATTTTTATAAAATGAAAATTTATTGTAAAATAGATGCTTTTTCACAAATACAATTGACGTTAGTATACATATACTATACAATACAACTACGCCAGCAGTAGAAGTACTCTAAGTGAGCTTACCTGCACAAAAATCTCCTTGTCTATCGACAAGGAGTTTTTTTCTCCAAATGAAAAAGCTATGGCTTTTACATCACCATAGCTTTTTCTGCTGGATACTAGGATTACATCTTTTGGATTCAATTTCCAGCGTTAATAGATAAATAGAAAACCTTTTCACAGCCTTCTGATATATAGATCAACGTACCTTATTATTATATTCAGGAACTATCTCCCGTTTTCCACCTTTCTTATAGACCATATTATTAATAAAGCATATAAATCATTATTGGTGGATAAATACGTTTTTCCTAATTTAATTGAGTATCCTCAACGGATACTCAGTCACAGTATCCCATGGGAATCTCTCCTTTCTGACTAAGTTCTTTGAGATGAATGTATATGTTAAGGAGGTCTTCCTCCTCTCTTTCTGACTTAATTGTAACCTAATAATCGCAATTATGCAAGCGTTTACATTCTGTTTTTATATAATGAAAATGCTTGTTTTGTGAACTACCTCGACTTAATAC
>NZ_DBPF01000028.1:159-11680 GCF_002299355.1 Catenibacterium sp. UBA627 | reverse complement strand
TTCGACTCCGGCATGTGGCTCCATTGAAATCAACTAGGCTAAGGCCTAGTTTTTTTTGCATCTTATACAATCATTTCTACAACTTAATAGGATAAGATGTCCAAATATAATCTATTATGTTATCATTTTTTTGACGGAGGAAGACTATGAAAACAAGAATTGAATTGATATCTGAAGATCAAAATGAAGAAGTCGTCATTAAATGCTATCAGATAACAGATGAAATACAAAGTGTGATCTCTTTCATAGAAAATGAAAAAAGAATAATTGGATACAAAAGGGGAACTGCCTATCTATTGAATATCAATGATATATATTATTTTGAAATAGTTGATCAAAAAGCATTTCTCTATTGTAAAAAAGAAATATATGAATCAAAGATGAAACTTTATGAATTTGAACAAGAAACAGAAGGTACATCATTCTTTCGTGCTTCTAAGTCACTTGTTATTAATGCAGATAAGATTGATTCTATCAAACCTTCCTTATCAGGAAGATTTGAAGTTGTACTAAAAAACAAAGAGAAACTCATAGTATCTAGACAATATGTACGTGTACTTAAACACATGATTGGATTATAAGGAGAAGAAAAATGGATAAAAATGAAATGATACATACAATAACTATTCAATATTTTGTGATTTATACATTATCAATGTTTGCGACAATCTTGTTTTGTCATATAGATCAGCCTCAAATAAAAATGCTTCCTGTATCTTATTTAGGAGAGGTGGCAGTCTTTTCTTTTCTTGCCTGCCTTCCTACGACTATCTATTATTCTAAGTCTCAAAATGTATTAGTGAAGACTATTCTTCATACAACACTCTTAGAAATCATTCTTTTAATTGCTGGATATCAAATTGGTATGTATGAGGATGTCTTAGGAGGATTACTTTTCTTTTTCATAATACTTGTAGTAGATATTTTAGTCAGACTATTTAATTATTTAAATGATTGGCACCTTGCAAATGAAATGAATAAAGCTCTTAAGAGTAGAAAAGGGTGAACGTATGAACAGTATTGAAATTAAACATCTTACTAAAAGCTTTGGTGATATTAAAGCGGTAGATGACTTAAGCTTTAGTGTAGAAAAGGGGACTTTCTTCTCTTTTTTAGGTACCAATGGTGCTGGCAAAAGTACGACTATTTCTATGATATGTGGTGAACTTACAAGTGATACAGGAGAAATATACATTGAAGGCAAAGATACTAAAACACATATGAATGAAGTCAGAACTACTATAGGTGTTGTTTATCAAACTTCTGCATTAGATGATGTGCTCACAGTTTATGATAATCTAAAGTATCGTGCTGCTTTGTATGGTATTACAGGGAATTCTTTTAAGAAGAAACTAGAAGAACTCTCTATATTATTAGATTTCAAAGACTTTTTAAAGAAACCTTTAAATAAGCTATCAGGAGGACAAAGAAGACGTATAGATATAGCTCGTGCTCTTATTCATGAACCAGAACTTCTTATCTTAGATGAACCAACAACTGGTTTAGATCCTCAAACAAGAAAAACATTATGGAAAGTTATTGATAATTTAAGAAAAGAAAAACATATGACTGTATTTCTTACGACTCATTATATGGAAGAAGCAGCTGAAGCAGATCAAGTTGTTATTATTGATCATGGCCGTCAAATAGCTTCTGGAACACCACATGAATTAAAACAGAAATATGCTTATGATTATTTAAATATCTATCATGTAAAAGAAGAGGACATCAAGTCTTTAGGACATCCATATAGATATAATAAGGATCATTACACAATCCGTATTAATCATCCGGGTGTTGTGAAAGAAATGATTCTTCAAAAACCAGAAATGTTTAATGACTTTGAGCTAGTAAAAGGAAGAATGGATGATGTCTTCTTAAATGTAACAGGAAATAAACTCCCAGGAGGTGAACAATCATGAAACAACTTTATCATCTCACATTAAGACATACAGTATTATTTTTTAAGGATAAAGGACGTTTCTTAACAGCTTTAATTACACCTATTGTACTCATTGTTCTCTATATGACTTTTTTAGGTACTATCTATCATGATTCACTAGATAGTATAGTGAAATACTTTAATGTATCTCAAAATACTATTGATGCTTTTGTGAATGGTTATCTCTTTTCTTCATTACTTGCGGTGAGTTGTGTCACAGTATCATTCTGTTCAAATATGATTATGGTACAAGATAAAGCAGATCATAAAATAAAGGACTTACTCATAGCACCTGTCAGTAAAACAACATTAGCTCTTAGTTATTTTATTTCTACTTTACTTATCACTATGATTATTAATATAACTGCTTTACTTGCATGTTTTATTGTATTAGGTACAAGTTACTTTGTCTTACCAGTAAAGGATATATTATATTGTTTGCTAGATATCTTTTTACTTACTTTGTTTGGTGCATCTTTATCATCTATTATTAATTATTTCCTAACAACACAAGGCCAGATTTCAGCTGTTAGTAGTGTAGTGAGTGCAGGATATGGTTTCTTATGTGGTGCTTATATGCCTATTTCTCAATTTACACCTGCAGTACGTACATTTATTAAGTTCTTACCAGGAACATATGGCACATCGCTTATTCGTAATCATTTATTAAAAAGTTTATTTCTAAAACTAGGTACAAAAGTTCCTGTCAATGTAATGAATGAAATCCATCAAAATTTTGATATATCATTCAAGCTTATGGGACATACTGTAACACAAAGTATGATGTATCTGATTATGATTGGCACATGCTTTCTGCTTAGCTTAATTTACATATTCTTAAATCAATCAAAAATAAATATGTAAATTCTATGTATTTTTAATCCAAGGATTGAAAAATATGAGAAATAGTTTAAGATGTTTTTGTGGAGGGTTTTTAGTAGTGCCATGAAAATCTTAAAGAAATTGATTATTATTGTTGCATTGGTGATTTGTTACGTATTTTCCAATGCAGTCAGTATTTATATATATAGTTTTAAAGATGATGCAAGAAATGCTGATGTTGCGATTGTATTAGGTGCATCTACATATAATGGGCATCCATCACCTGTTTATCAGGAAAGAATTAATCATGCTGTTGATTTATATAATAAGCATCTTGTAAAGAAAATCATTATGACAGGAGGATATGGAAAAGGAAATCCTGTGAGTGATGCTTATAATGCTAAGCTTTATGCAGTCGGTCAAGGTGTACCAGAAGATGATGTTCTTACAGAAGATCAATCTACAGTCACATTAGAGAATCTGATTAATGCGAAAAAGATTATGGATGTATATAATTATCAGACGGCATTAATTGTAAGTGATCCGTTACATATGAAAAGAGCTATGCTTCAAGCAAAAGATGCTGGGATTAAAGCATATACCTCTCCTACACATTCTTCTCGTTTTCGTACAAGAGATACGAAGTTTAAATTTCTTAAACGTGAAGTAATCAATTATATTGGTTATAAATGGTATCGTCTCTTTAAATCCTTTATCAAGTTGTGATAGAATAGAAATAGAAGGGTGAAGGGAGTTGTTAGTATGTTTATGATTAATACAGGATGTATATGCTGTGCAATTCTTGCATTGACATTTTTGTTTTATTATATAGTTTGTTCATGTCTTAAGGGATTAGGGGTTTATTGTATTAGTGCATTTAAGGATGTACCTCGTGAAGAAAGCCGTTATTATGATAAGAGAAGAATTAGCCGTGCTCAAAGAAGAGCATTTAAGAAATGGTTCATTATATTAAGCGTAGGTGCCATACTTTCTTATTTTATTAGTCAGTATTTTGCCTATATTGCGATTGGACTATGGGCACTTATATTCTTTAAAGATATCTTTGTGAAAAAAGAGAACTTATTCAGAAACTATCGTATCTAATGGCCTATCAGGCCATTATTTTTTTTAGAGGTTATTATGGAAAAAATATTACTTGTACTTATATGCATCCTAGGTATTGTAATGATGGTTAAAGGGCTGATTGCTCGTTTTAAATATCGTCTAAAGGCGACACGCTGTTCCTTGCAGGCTCCAGGAAAAATCATAGATATCAAACAGGATGAACTTTATCTCTATATCATGACAATTCAATATTATGCAGAAGGTAAGTTTATAGAAAGAAAACCTTGTATCACTTATTTTCAGATGAAATATTTTAAAAATAATAAACGTGTTACAGTGGACTATGATCCTAACTCTCCTGATACGTTTATCATTGAAGAAGAACTATTTCCTATACGATTCACTAATTTTCTTATATTTAGTGGTTTTGTATTGGTGTGTTGTGCTGCATTGTTTATCATTTGAGGTCAATTATGAAGAAAATAATAATACTTCTTGGTGTACTTTTAACAGCTTGTACACGATCTTCAATAACTAAAAATAAAAAATATATTAACTCAGAAGGAACGACATTAGAAACACGTATTCTTGTACCAAAAGGATATCAAAGAGAACAAAGTGATTTTGCTCATTTCTTACAGACATATCCGTTAAAGGAAAATGGTAGTCCTGTTCATTTATATAATGGAAAGAAGAAATTTAATCAAAATTCACAGATTGCTGTCTTTAAGCTTCCACTAGAAAATGAAAACCTCCAGCAATGTGCAGACTCAGTTATGAGAGTCTATGCAGAATATTACTGGAACACCAAACAATACGATAAGATTCAGTTTCATTTAAGCGATGGATTTTTATTGTCTTATAATAAGTGGAGAGAAGGCAATCGCGTTGTTATTAAGAATGATCATGCCAGTTATGTAAAAAGTGCTTCCTATGATGATTCTTATGAATGCTTTAAAAAATACTTGCGTATTGTATTTGCCTATTCAGGAAGTGCGAGCATGATGAGTGAATCAACACCAATCAAATTAAATGAAATAAGAGCAGGAGATGTATTTTTGAAAGGTGGTTCACCAGGACATGTCGTTATGATTGTAGATGTTTGTACAAATAAAGAAGGTAAGAAGGCTTTATTACTTGCACAAGGCTATATGCCTGCTCAGGAATTTCATTTATTAAAGAATCCATCACATGATGATCCTTGGTATTATGAAGACGAAGTCAAATACCCATTTGAAACACCTGATTATACATTTAAGGAAGGTAGTTTAAGAAGATTATGTTATTGATGAATTTGTTTAGTGGTCACAGAATAGATCCATTACATATCAAGGAAGATGATATTTATCTAGAGGATATCGCTCATGCATTAAGTCTTATATGTCGAGGGAATGGTCATATTAAATATTTCTACTCTGTGGCTCAGCATTCTCTCAACTGCGCGAAAGAAGCACAAAGCAGAGGCTATAGTAAACATGTTGTTTTATCATGTTTATTTCATGATGCAAGTGAAGCTTATATGAGTGATCTCATCACTCCTATAAAAAAACAGATGAAAGAATACCAGATAATAGAAGACCAGCTACTGGAAACAATATTTCAAGCTTTTCATATTAAATTGAAGAATGATGAAAAAACAATCTGGAAAGAAATGGATCATCTATTACTTGAAGCAGAATTAAAAGAGATGATGCCTCTAGAAGAAAATAGAGCTTCTGTTACATTGATGAGTACACCTGATTTAAAGGAATATTATTATCGTGATATAGAAGAAGAGTTCAAGGTTTATGCACTACAATTATTGGAGGATTTATAATGAAGATATTTGTTACCTATACATTTAGAAATAAAGAAGAGAGAGATGCCTTTTATCAAACTATTAGAGACAATCATATTCAGGAATTATCATTAGTGGATGAAGGATGCCTCAAATATTCTTATACACCTATAGATGATACTGTTCTTTATTTACAAGAAGACTGGGTATCTGAAGAATTACAATTAAAACATTTGAAGCAGCCTCATATGGATATCTTGAAACAATTAAAGAAGCAATATTCGTGTCAAACAACAGTACGTCATGGAACTGCTTATTTAGAAACTGAACGTTTAATATTAAGAGAATTTAAAATAGAAGATGCAGCTGATATGTACCATCATTGGGCCAATGATGAAAAGGTCACTCGTTATTTGACTTGGCTACCTCATCAAAGTATAGAAGATACAAAGCAGTTACTTGCTTTCTGGATTAAGTTATATGAAAAGGGTGACTCATATAACTGGGGAATTGTAGTAAAGGAAAAGAGTATACTCATTGGAAGTATTTCTGTCACAAAGATTGATCAAAAAACAAACACAGTAGAAATCGGCTATTGTATTGGGCAGGCTTATTGGGGTCAGGGATATGTTGCAGAAGCGCTTAAAGAAGTTATTTCTTACTTATTTAAGGAAGGCTATGATCTTGTACGTGCAAGACATGATAAAAATAATCCTCATTCAGGTAGAGTGATGCAAAAAGCAGGTATGAAATATGAGGGAACCTTTAGAAAATATGGAAAAAATAATCAGGGAGTGGTAGATGATGTTGTATATTCTATTCTTCCCGAAGAATTATAATAGGAGATCTTATGGAAGTTAGAGAAATATGCTTGGCACATGTCAAAGAGATATCACAATTGTTTAATGAAATATTCTCCAGGGAACCATGGAATGATGAATGGAATGAAGAGGACCTATCTGTTTATATGCATGATCTAGTAGGTAATCGCTTATCTCTTTCTATTGGTTTATATGATGGAGATAGACTAATTGGAATTGCGTTAGGTCGTATCAAACATTGGTATAATGGAAGAGAATTCTGGATTGATGAATTTGGAATTATGACGGATGAGCAATCTAAAGGATTCGGCTCACAGTTTATGGATTTAGTTGTTGATTATACGAAAAAAAGAGGAATAGACCGTATTATGTTGATTACGGAAAGAGAATTTCCTGCTTATTACTTTTATCAGAAAAATGGCTTCAAAGAACAATCATCGCAGGTCGTATTCATGAAAGAATATTAAAGAAATAGGTGTGTACTTTTGTGTACGCACTTTTTTGTCTTAAAAAATGTATAGTTTAATATTTTGATGACAAAATACACCCTATAAATTCCATATAATTACTATCATTTGCAAAATGAAAGCGCTATAATAGGAATGGTTAAAATGTATTGTAAGGAGATTGATAATATGAAACTATTAGAACCAATTAAAGTAGGTCCAATCACATTGAAAAACCGTATCATGTTCCCACCAATGACAACTGGCTATGAAGAACGTGATGGTTCAATTTCTAAACAGAGCTTCAACTTCTATAAACGTATTGCAGAAGGTGGCGTATCTTATATCGTACTTGGAGACGTCGCACCAGTAAATACTGTTTCTCCAACACCAAAATTATTTAAGGATGAACAGATTCCGGCTTATAAAGAATTAGCGGATGCATTACATGAATTTGATTGTAAATTAGGTATTCAGATTTTCCATCCGGAATATGATGTTCAGGCTCTAGCTGAAATGTTTAAGAAAGGTGATATGCAGGCTGCTCGTGCTAAATTACATCATGATATGCTTCATTTCACTGATGAAGTGACACCAGAAGCATTAAATACAATTCTTAAACAGATGGGTGAATGCGTAAGACGTGCTTATGAAGCAGGTGTAGATGTAGTAGAAGTTCATGGAGACCGTTTAGTAGGTGCTTTATGTTCTACAGTATTAAATCATCGTACAGATGAATACGGAGGAAGCTTCGAAAATAGAACACGTTTTGCATTACAGGTTGTTGAAAGCATTAAAGAACATGCCCCTCATATCTGTATTGATTATAAACTTCCAATCATTACTGATAACCCATTAAGAGGTAAAGGTGGATTAAAGATTGATGAAGCTGTTGAACTTGCTAAAAAACTTGAAGAAGCAGGCGTTAATATGATCCATGTTGGACAGGCTAACCATACAGGTAACTTGAATGATACTATTCCAGCAATGGGGACTCAGCCATATTGCTTCATGCAGTCATATACTAAGAGAGTTAAAGATGCTGTAAGTATTCCAGTATCTGCGGTAGGACGTATTGTTACTCCACAGAATGGTGAAGCCTTAATCGAAAATGGTATATGTGATATCGTAGGTTATGGACGTTCATTATTAGCTGATCCTGATTATGTTAAAAAGATTGAAGATGGACAGCCATGCAGAATTCGTTTATGTATGATGTGCAATAAGGGATGTACAGACTCTATCCAGAACAGAAAGTTCTTAAGCTGTGTCCTTAACGCAGAAAATGGTTATGAATATGAAAGAACAATTACACCTGCTGATACTAAGAAGAAGGTTGTTATTGTGGGTGCAGGACCTGCAGGTTTAGAAGCTGCTAGAGTTGCTGCAGTGAAGGGTCATGACGTTATTGTTTATGACAAGGATACTAAAGTAGGCGGACAGTTAAACATTGCTTCTGTACCACCTAGAAAAGAAGAAATGAATCGTGCTATTCATTATCTCGCAAATGAAGTAAAAGTATTAGGCGTTGATTTACGTTTAGGTAAAGCTGTTACTTGCGAAGATATCTTAGCTGATCAGCCTGATGAAGTTATTGTTGCAACAGGTGCTTCTAATTTCATCTTAAATATCCCAGGCAAGGATATGCCTCATGTACAGGATGCTTGGAAGGTACTTTCTAATGAACAGTTCCCAGCAGGAAGAATCGTTGTAATCGGTGGTGGACTTGTAGGTGCTGAAACAGCTGAATACCTTGCACTTAGAGGTAATGATGTCAGTATCGTTGAAATGATGGATACTATCGCAAAAGAAGAATCAACTACAATTCGTCCAGAAATGATGGCTGATTTTGAAAAGCATGGTGTTAAACAGTTCACTAATACTAAGGTAACAGAAATCACTGCAACTACAGTAGAAGCAGAAACTGCAGAAGGTAAAGTTTCTCTTCCATGCGATTATGTAGTATTTGCAGTAGGTGCTCGATCTAATGCATTTGACACAGCTGCATTAGAAGAAAAGAACATCCATGTGCAAACAATTGGTGATGCAAATAAGGTTGCAGACATCAATTCAGCTATTGAATCTGGTTATCTTGCAGCAAACGCATTATAAGAAGCTTAAGACAGGCTGTGCCTGTCTTTTTTGTGTTATAATAGGTTTCTCAAGGAGGTGAGACTATGGCATATGTTCCAACATATCTAGCGATAGATATTAAATCATTTTATGCATCTGTAGAATGTCTTGAAAGAGGACTCGATCCACTAGATACTAATCTTGTTGTTGCAGATGCTTCACGTACAGAAAAAACAATATGCCTTGCCGTCTCTCCAAGTTTAAAAGCCTATGGTCTTCCTGGACGTGCAAGATTATTTGAAGTGATTTCTAAACTAAAAGAACTCAATCATCAAAGAGAACCACTTGATGGAAGTTCTTTTCTTTCATCAAATCTTAATAAGAATAAACATAAAGCCATAGATTATATTATTGCGAAACCTCGTATGTCTCTCTATCTAGAATATTCAACACGCATTTATTCTATATATTTAAAGTATTTCTCTCCTGATGATATTCATGTCTATTCTATTGATGAAGTCTTTATTGATGCAACACATTATCTTGATACATATGAGTTAGATGCCTTTCATCTTGTTCAAAATATTATTCATGATATATACAAAGAGGTAGGTATTACTGTGACTGCAGGCATAGGAACGAATCTCTATCTTGCAAAGGTGGCTATGGATATTGTCGCTAAACATAAAGAACCAGATGAAAAAGGAGCACGTATTGCGTACTTAAACACATATGCCTATAGAAAACTATTATGGTCTCATACACCTTTGACTGATTTCTGGAGAGTAGGTAAAGGTATCTCTAAGAAACTCAATAATATCGGGTTATATACAATGGGAGATATCGCAAGATGCTCATTAGAAGATGAAGAAAAACTATACAATCTATTTGGAGTCAATGCAGAACTGCTTATTGATCATGCCTGGGGCTGGGAACCTTGTACCATGTCTGCCATTAAAGCCTATAAAGCAATTTCTAAAAGTATAGGAACAGGGCAGGTATTATCATGTGCTTATGATTATAAGCAAACTGAAATCATTTTAAAGGAAATGATTGAATCCTTGAGTTTAGATTTATTTGAAAAGCATCTAGTGACTAATAAACTTGTTCTTACAATTGGCTATGATATTGAGAATATGAAGGATTATCGTGGAGAAATCATGGAAGATCGTTATGGAAGGAAACTTCCAAAGCATCTTCATGGAACAATTAATCTAGATAGATACACATCTTCTTATAAGCTCATGTGCGATGCCTTATTACGTTTCTATCACTTACATATAAATCATACACTTACAATAAGAAGAATTCAGCTCAATGCAACGCAGGTAAGAAGTGATGACGATATTCCTATGACCTATAAACAGCTTTCTTTGTTTGATGAAGAAAAGATAGAAGTGGATTTATCTAAAGAAAAGAAACTGCAGGGTGTGACACTTGATATTAAGAAGAAGTATGGCAAGAACGCCTTACTTAAAGGGGCCGACCTTCAGGAAGGTGCCACAACTAGAGAAAGAAATAAGATGATAGGAGGACATAAAGCATGAATTATGACGATATAATTAATATGAAACATCCTACTTCAACAAATCATCCAAGAATGTCCATGAATAATAGAGCGGCTCAGTTTGCACCTTTTGCGGCTTTTAAAACACATGTAGATAAAATAAGTGAAGCAGGAAGACTTACTACTCAAAAACGTGTATTAGATGAAGATCAAAGACAAGTATTAAATAGAATACTTAACAATCTACTTATTAATAAAAAAGAACATCCTTCTATCACGATAGATTATTTTCTAGAAGATGAGCATAAAGAGGGCGGATCTTATGTAACGGTAAGAGGGCAGTTTAAAGATATTGATGAAATCAATAAAAGAGTGCTACTACTAGATAAAACAACCATTCTCATCGAAGATATTTATCATATAAGTATACTAAAGGATTAAGACTGATTCATTTCAGTCTTTTTAAATGTTTAGCACTCAAATATTGACAATGCTAAAAAAGGTGTGTATACTGTCTTTAGCATTTAAAATACTAGAGTGCTAAAGGAGGAGAATATAAGTAACTAAATATATTGACCGTTGTGATTGAATGCATTCAAAACCCCCTCAAAGGAGAATGTAAAAATGAACACAACAAATATCACAAATTATGAACTAAAGGATTTTGTTGAATTTTTAGGCGTAATTGTCAAGATATTATAATGTTGAGATAGAGAAGGAACTTTAAAGGCAAACCGAACCCAAACTAATAGGCATTATTATACTTATAATCAGTATTTACTAAATCAAGTTGCATTTTTAAAATGCTTTTGTAATGTAAAAGAAATATTTGAATACCCACAAACCACAGGCTAGTGAAAAAAATATTTTATTAACGCCGATTAATAGGCGCTCATGAAGCTGAACTTGATGCATGGATTTTTCATTTGTACTATAATTAGGTTAGAAATCAGATGAAGAACTTATGCAGGATATTGTTTCAATACTTCATGTGTTCTCCTGCAGATTGCATTGGGTTTTGTAAGTATAAAAAAACTGATAGAAAGGGATGAGGAAATTGCTGAAGAG